>CAZHLB010000133.1:4916-11648 GCA_964533005.1 uncultured Saprospiraceae bacterium | reverse complement strand
TCCCTCCATCTTCCATTCCATCAACAATCATGTAATCATGTAATCTGCAATCATGTAATCGAAAGAAATGAAAGTCGCCATCCTCTCCCCCGTCGCCTGGCGAACCCCTCCCCTGAAATATGGCCCCTGGGAACAAGTCGCCTCCAACGTCGCCGAAGGCATGGTCGAACTGGGCGTGGATGTGACCCTTTTCGCCACCGCCGATTCGCAGACCGGCGGCAAACTCAAAGCCATTGTCCCCGGCGGCTACGAGGAGACCCCGGGGGCGGAGGCGAAGGTTTTCGAGTGCCTACACATCAGTTTTTTGATGGAACAGGCAGGCGATTTTGACCTGATTCACAACCACTTCGATTTCCTGCCGCTGACTTATTCCCGCTTGATTCGGACGCCCATTTTGACGACCATTCATGGCTTTTCCTCTCCTGCCATCGTGCCTGTTTTCAAGCGATACAACGACGTTTGCCGCTACGTTTCCATCAGCAACGCCGACCGGCATCCCGACCTGGATTATGTGGCAACCGTGTACAACGGCATTGACACCCGGCACTTTACTTTTCAGGAAAAACCGCAGGAATACCTGCTCTATTTCGGTCGCATCCACCACGACAAAGGGGCATGGGAAGCCATTCAAATTGCCAAAAAATGCAGGCTGCCGCTCATCATTTCCGGCTTGATTCAAGATGCTAATTACTACCGGGAGAAGGTTGAACCGCACCTCGACGGCGAGCAAATAAAATACGTGGGGAACTCAGGGCCCGAACAGCGGGATGCCTTGCTCGGCGGTGCGCTTGCCTTGCTGCATCCCATCAATTTCAAAGAGCCATTCGGCTTGAGCGTGGCGGAGGCGATGCTTTGCGGGACGCCGGTAATTGCTTTCAACAAAGGCTCGATGCCGGAATTGATAAAACAGGGCGAAACGGGTTTTTTGGTCAATGACGTGGAGGAAGCGGTGGAGGCGGTGCGGCAGGTGGCGACCCTTCGGCGGGAAGAATGCCGATGTCATGCGCTGGCTAATTTTAGCAAGGAAAAGATGGTGGCGGATTATCTGAAAGTTTACCAGAAGGTGTTGGCAAGGTGATGAAATTCAGCAAAAAAAGGGAACAGAAGGTATCCATTTTTTTAGCGAAAAAAATACTTTTGTGCCTTCACTTTCACTCCATTCTTTTAACACAAAAATGTCATCATGAAATCATCTATTACGCTTTGTTCTTTCCTCTTTTTTGCACTTTTTGCTCAATTACTCTTTTCACAAAAAACAAGGATAGTCAAAGACCTCACAGCTGGTACACAGGGTTCCCCCCTGTATGACGAGACCATTTTGGGCACTTGGGACAACAAGCTTTTTTTCTTGTATCCTGACAGTGTCAACTTCGACTTGCAACCTTGGGTGACTGACGGTACGCCCGAAAATACTTTCCGTTTACATGAGAACGCCATTATTTCCATCTATTTGGATTACTTGTTCACAAATGACGGGCTTTATTATGCTTTCCCGGACAATAATTCCGGGAAAAGCGAAATATGGTTTACCGACGGGACGGAAGCGAATACCAAAATGCTTTACCAATATGATTATGTAACACCGTCGTTGTTGACCTATTTTGCCGGTGACCTTTATTTTGCGGCAGTCAATGACAATTTCGGGGTTGACTTGAGGAAGCTGAATTTAAGCTCGAATATGGTGGAAGTAGTCCATTCATTCAGTAGTTTCGGGGAAATAAGAGACCTCGCTGTTTTAAACGACCGGCTAATTATTATTGGCGGCGCTCCCGATGGCATTTACTTATTTAAATCCGATGGTACGCCCGCGGGGACTCAATCTTATCATTTGCTGAATTCCGGCAGCGATTTTAATTCCACGGAAGATGTTCGAATGACGGCAGTGGGCGACAAACTTTTTTTCTTTTATCAACCGGACGGCGAAGATTATAAACTTTACGTTACAGACGGTACAACAGAAGGAACCGAAGCGCTTGCATCTTTTGATAAAATGCCATTTCCCAATTTTCAGCAGAAGCAAGCCATCCGGGCTTGGAATGGGAAGCTCATTTTCAATGCTGTCACGTATAATTCTTCCAATGACAACGCTCTGTATGTTTCGGATGGCACCGCAAGCGGCACCACAAAAATAACAGTCGGAAATACGGAATATCCTGACCCGGTCTATTTCACGGAATATTCAGGCATCCTTTATTTCATGGCAGAAACCTACAGTGGTATTTTCAATGTCTATAAAACCAATGGAACGCAAGCAGGCACTTCGCTCTCCATTGACGCAAGTGTTTTGGGAGGCGGGCTTTCATTTGGGGGCAGTTATATGACAGTATTTAGGGATTCACTTTTCTTTTATGGCTATCGCAGCAACGTGGGGGAAGAGCTTTGGAAATCCGACGGCACGACCGCCGGGACTTCTGTCATAGATATTGTGCCGGGCACTGGCAGCAGCGTTCCGCTAAACTTATTTGCTACCGATAATTATCTTTTTTTCACGGCAGAAGATAATTTACACGGCAGAGAATTGTGGATATATGACCCGGATTTTTCGAGCAATACACGCTCGATTCCTGCTTCGGCATTTCATATTTTTCCAAATCCGGCTTCAAATATGTTGTACTTAGAGCACGAATTATCCAATGCAATTGCTTGCATAAAAACATTGGATGGTAAAACATTCGCTACTTTTCCGCTTCTTTCGAATATGGAGACTATTCCACTCCATGATTTAAAGGCAGGAATTTACCTTTTGGCTATTTATTCATCGCAGGGAAACGGCGTTCAAAAAATAGTTGTGATGGATAAGAATTAGGTTCAGCTTTGATTGATTGGTGATTGGGCAGCCTCCAATCACCAATCTTCTAAGACAACATGAGGCTACCTATAATTCGAAATCACGCCGCAACCGCCCGCTTCCGTCTCCTCGGCGCAGCCTTCACAGTCTCCGCTCCCCTTCCATTCTCCATAATTTTATTCAACAACCCCTCCAACGACACCGTCATAAAAGCCGAAGCATAATCCGACATGGCATACGGAATTATCACCTCGCCATTATTGACAATCGAGCCGCAGGAATAAACCACGTTGGGCACGTAGCCCTCCCGTTCCTCGATGTTCGGGATGAGCAGCGGCTCGGCGAGCCTGCCGATTTCCTTGGTCGGGTCTTCCAAATCCAACAGGCTTGCGCCAAGCGAATAGCGGCGCATGGGCCCCACGCCATGCGTGAGCAGCAGCCATCCTTTTTCGGTCTCGATGGGCGAGCCGCAGTTGCCGATTTGCACGAGTTCCCAGGGATATTTTGGTTGTTGGATGAGGATGGGGTTTTCCCAAACGGTCAGTTTTTCAGACATCATGATGTAGTTGTTCACACCGTCTATGCGGGCTAACATCACGTATTTGTCGTTGATTTTTCGGGGGAACAGCGCCAGGTTTTTGTTCTGAGCGCCCCAGCCGTGCAGGGGTCGGATTCTGAAATGGTAAAAATCTTCGGTCTGGATGAGTTTGGGCAAAATGGTCAGCCCATTGTAGGCGCAGTAAGTAGCATAGTAAGCCACCTTGCCGTCTTCGTAAATGAACTTGACGAAGCGGGCGTCCTCGATGCCCCGGCTCTCGAAATCGCTGACTGGAAAAATTACCCGCTCGGTGATGTCCGTGTCCATCGAAAAGTGCAGTTCGTAGTGCGAGTCTGCCAGCCAGATGATTTTTTCAAGCTCGCCACGCAGCGGAGAATCGTCTTCCAACGTGCCTTGAATGCGCAGTTTTGCCTTGAGCAATTCCTGGTAATTGAAGCGGTCTTGCAACTGGTCGAGCACTTGGTGGCAGAGCGCCATCGGTAGGTTCATCTCGTCCAGCTTGTTGACGAACTTCTCTTTTTTGTACAAAGCGTCTTTGATAACGTCGGTGATTTCAACCCGGCGGGCGGCAGGCATCACAGCCAGGTTGTTATTTGCGTCAATGACTACGTAGCGGAAAACGATGGAAGAAATATGACCCTCGCCCGTCGCCCGCAGGCTGACGATGGCTCGTTTTTGACCCTCCTCCAACTCCGTTTGCTCCGGCGCTTCGACGATGGAAGGATTGAAAAACGCCGCCGCTTCGATGGAATATTCGAGTGTGAAATAAGCGCCAATCAACAGCTTCCGCTCCTCTGAAACAGGCTTCTTATTAGGGATAGCCCAAGCCACCCGCTTGAAGTTTTGCTCGAAAATGCGGGTGATACTGCGATGGCGCATGGCGAAGTCCCGCAAGGTTTGCAGCAGCACGGTTTTCACTTGCTCGTCCGGCATGTCCATCAAAACCGAGACGAGGTTTTTGATGCGCTCCGGCGGCAGCAGCAGGAAGCGGGCAATGACTCTGGTGGGGTCGGCGAAGAGGCGCAAATCTTTGCGTTTGACAGGTATTCGCATGGGAAAGTTAGTTTTGAATTGATTGTTTGTGCAACAGGTTCAGATGGGCTTATTGATGTTTAAGTTGGTTTTGGCGCAGAGGTTTTCGTGGCTGGCATTTTTCTTTAAAACTCAACATGAGCAGCGATATGATTGCTCGAAGCAATCGTATCGCTGACCAAAGGTAGCGCCGGAAGCGCTTTAAAAACTTTGGCTACTTTTGCCGCCACATTCTTTCGCTGAGGGGCAGACTTGTCTCCGCCCCTTTTTTATTGGGTTGAGGTGAGTTGAGGAGGTTTAGAAGGTTGAGCTATGGCGCAGCTCAACCTTCTAAACCTCCTCAACTTACCTCAACCAATTTCAAATTGCGACACCATGGATTTGTTTGAAAAACTTCGCAGGCGAGGTCCCCTCGGCAAGTTTGCCGACGTGGCGGAAGGCTATTTCGTTTTCCCCGAATTGGAAGGCGAGTTGGGCAACCGCATGAAATTCAACGGCAGGGAGGTGATTTGCTGGAGCATCAACAACTATTTCGGCTTGGCAAACCACCCCGAAGTGCGGGCGGTGGACGCCCAGGCTGCCAAAGATTGGGGCATGGCTTACCCGATGGGCGCCCGCATGATGAGCGGCGCCACGAAATACCACACCCAATTGGAAAATGAGCTTGCCGACTTCATCGGCAAAGAGTCGGCGCTGCTGGTCAACTACGGCTACCAGGGCATTTTTTCAGCCATTGATTGCCTGCTCAGTCGCCACGACGTGGTGGTTTACGACGCCGAGGCGCACGCCTGCATCGTGGATGGGGTGCGCCTGCACGCCGGGCAACGTTTTGCCTTCGAGCACAACAACGTCGCCAGCCTCGACAAGAACCTGGAGCGGGCGACGAAAATCGTGGAGAAAACAGGCGGCGGTATTTTGGTTGTCACCGAAGGCGTCTTCGGCATGAGGGGCGACCAGGGCAAGCTGCGGGAAATCGTTTCGCTGAAAGACAAGTATGAATTTCGCCTGCTGGTGGACGATGCGCACGGCTTCGGAATGCTGGGCCGCACTGGCGCAGGCGCTTGCGAGGAGCAAGGCATCATGGACGACGTGGACATTTACTTTTCCACTTTCGCCAAAAGCATGGCGAGCATCGGCGCTTTTTTCGCCGGGGATAAATTCGTGATGAACCACCTGAAGTACAACATGCGCTCGCAGATGTTTGCCAAGTCAGTGCCGATGCCGATTGTGATTGGCGCACTCAAACGCCTCGACCTCATCCGCACGATGCCGGAACTGCGGGAGCGCCTCTGGAAAAACGTTCGTGCCTTGCAAAACGGCTTGAAAGAGGCGGGCATGGATATCGGCGTCACCAACTCCTGCGTGACGCCCGTCTATATGTACGGCGAAATTGGCGAGGCAATGGCGATGGTCTATGACATGCGGGAAAACTATGGCGTGTTTTGCTCCATCGTGATTTACCCGGTCGTTCCGAAGGGCATGATTTTGCTGCGCCTGATTCCGACTTCCGTTCACACGCAGCAGGATATTGATGAAACGGTTGCCGCCTTCAAAGCCGTGAAGGGAAAGCTGGATGGCGGGATGTACAAAGTGGCGGCGGAGAAGTACACGGCGGGCATCTTGGAGCAGGTTTGAGAGGTATGAGGTATGAGGTATAAAAAAAAAGCCCTCGCTTAAATTTAACCGAGGGCTTTTTATACCTCATACCTCTGACCTCATACCTCAAAACTCACTGCGGCAGCTTTTCCCGAAAGCGCCCATAGACCCAAGTCCCTGCGATGGCGCTCAACAAAGTCACGAAGATGACCGTGAATCCCGCCCCGATTTGAGCGAAAAGGGGCCCAGGACAAGCGCCTGTAATTGCCCAACCCAAGCCGAAAATCAACCCGCCATAGATTTGACCTTTCGTGAATTTCTTGTCTTGAAATTCAATCGCCTCGCCGTGAATCGTCTTGATTTTCAGCTTCTTAATTAGAAAAATGGAAATAGCTCCGACCACGACGGCAGTGCCAATCACCCCGTACATGTGGAAGCTTTGCAGGCGAAACATTTCCTGGATACGGAACCAGGAAATCACCTCCGATTTCACCAGCACGACGCCGAAGACGATGCCTGCGAGGGCATATTTCAGGTTGTGCCACCAAGGCAAATGCACTTCGCTGACGTTGACGCAATGCGTGTCGAGGGAGCGGACTTCGAAGTCGGTGTTGCGGGTTTCCGCTTCGGGAGCGATGAAGTTTGTCTGGCTCATAATTCTTTGGCTTTCAAAGAAAAGTGAGCAAGAGCAGTCGCTTTTTTCGAGCGGCGGGGGGGGGGGGGGGGGGGGGGGCGGGGGGGGGGGGGGGGGGGTGGG
>CAZHLB010000133.1:0-4906 GCA_964533005.1 uncultured Saprospiraceae bacterium | reverse complement strand
GGCTGGGGTGCTGGCCCCCCCCCACCCCCCCCCCCGCCGCTCGAAAAAGGCGACTGCTCTTGCCTAATTCTCACTCAAAGTTTTAGCAAAAAAGGAATCAGCAAATTGGCAGAAATGAACCCGCCGACCATGAAGCAAATCGTCGCAATCAGCGACGGCAACTGCAAATTGCTCAAGCCGCTGATGGCATGACCGCTCGTGCAACCGCCAGCGTACCGGGTGCCGAAACCAACAAGGAAACCGCCCACCACAAAAAAGAACAAGCCTTTGAGTGTGAACAAGTTGCCCCAGTTGAAAATTTGCTCCGGCACTAATTCCGACTGGTCGGTGACGCCATTTTCAGCCAGGCTGGATGCCAAAGCAGGTGCAATTTCCACCTGGTTCGGGTCGTGCAAGTACCTGATGGCGAGAAACGCCCCAATCAAGATGCCGACGACGAAAAACAGGTTCCACGCCTCCTTTTTCCAGTCGTACTTGAAAAATGAAATTTTACCGGGAAAACAAGCGGCACAGATGTGCCGCAAATTGGCTGAGATGCCGAAGTGCTTGTTGCCTAAAATGAGCAGGAGCGGCACGGTCAGCCCAATGATTGTGCCTGCCGCCGCCCAATGCCAAGGCTGTCTGAGAAATTCGATGATGGACATAAAAAAGTGTTGATTGTCAATTGCTAATTGCTGATTGTCAATTGTTTCGACAACAATTGACAATCAACAATTAGCATTTAAGGCTGCCACTTGAGGTAGCCGCCGGAGAGGTTGAAGAGATTTTTGAAGCCTTTTTCTGCCATGATTTTGCAGGCTTGACTGCTGCGAGCGCCGCTGCGGCAATAGACAAGATAGGTTTTTTCCTTGTCGAGTTTGGCGGCTTCCGCTGCAAAGTTGGCGTTGCGAAAATCCAGTTCGATAGCGCCTGCGATTTTGCCTTGCGCCGTTTCCTGCGGCGTGCGCACGTCGAGGATGACGACGCTTGGTTCGCTCATTTTTTGCTTGAATTGCTGCACGTCGAGGTCTTGAAAGCCTACCTGTGATTGCCCGGAGCAGGCGGCGACGATTGCTAACCAGAGGGTAGTCAAAAGATTTTTTTTCTTCATGTCGAACGATTTTTTTGAAAGGAACGCAAAGGTTCTCCTCATGGGCGGTAAAAGTAAGTGACGCAAATCACGGGGAGAAATGGAGGTGAAAAAGAAAAGGCTCGCCGGGTGTGGCGAGCCTCGTCATGGCAAATTGCGGTTCTAACTATTACCTCTTCGATTCCCCCTGCCGCCCCTTCCTTGCCGCCAGGCGTTCCATTTCGGAAAGCCGTTTTTGTCACGGAGCGTGAGCGTTTGCTCGCCCCGCATCACACTGACGGCAATGATGGCAGGCGCATTTTGGTAAGTGATTTTCGAGCCTTTCACGGTGATTTTGTCACCGGCGGCAAATTGCACCTCCTGGTTGTCGAGGTACCAGGCGGGCCCCAGGTGGACAGGCATCATTTCGTTGTTGCTGGTTTTCACCACCAGGTGAATGCCAACGGACATGCCTTTTTCGGGGGTGATTTTTTCAATCTTCTCAATCGTCCCTTTCATCTCAACGATGGTTTTGGCATCGAAAAGACGGCTGTAATTGTTGTTGGCGCACCAGCCGCCGCTGCCGGGCTGCGCCGTGGCGAGGATGGGCAGCAATGCCGCAAGCACCACTGCCGCAAGGAATTTTTTGCTTTTCATTTCATAAAAATTTTTGGTGAAGATGATTTGTACTTGTCTGTGAGTCAGTTCCCGTGCCGCCCATGTTGCCAGTCGCTGTTGACGATGGCGTCAAACTCGGCTTGCGTCAATTTTTGCGGCACGTAGGTCACGCCCTGGTTTTTCAGGTTTCTCACAAAAGCCCGGAGGTGGTTGCCAGATGCAGCCATCAGGTTTTCATAGACCATCTCGATGTCCTGGTTGTCCACGAAATTGTCGAGGGCATTTTTCAGGTCGAGGATGTCCACTTCTTCTATCAAAGCGCCCACTTTCAGGGCTTCGATGAGGCTGGTCTCGCCTTGCGGCAAGAGTAAGTCGTACAAAGCCTGAAGGCTGTCGTTCACGAAAACGCCCGTGCTATTCGTGCCGACGGGGTCGGTCAGGTTGTACTTTTCGATGAGTTGCAGCATGGCTGCCATGTGTGTTTGCTCGCTAAGCGAAATGTTTTGGAACACGTTCAGGCTCCATTTTTCATCCATTTTCACGTAAACGTCTCTCGCCAATTTCTCCTCCTCCCGCATGAACAGGATGCTGTTTTTTTCAGCCTCGCTGAGGTTTTCAACGGGAAGGTTGTCGAGGTTGTACTGGCAGTTTGCCAAGTTCACGTCGGTGTAGCCGTCCGTGTCGTCCACGACGAGGATGGTCTTTTCTACAAAATCCTCGTCCTTGTCGCATCCGGCTACCGCCAGCACGTTTGCCGCGCCCAGCAGGAGGAGGAATGCCGATTTTAACAACAGATTTTTCATGGTTTAAAAATTTTGGGCAGTTGGCTCCGGGCAGTCGGTTTTGAGTTTTTTAAGCCTGTCGCCAGTTGCCAACTACGGTGAAAGAAAAAGAACTTTCGAATTCAAAATTGGCGGCACAACCGTCAAATTTCCTGTAATCTCCATCACGTACCAGGGCGACAAATGCCTCGTCCGGCGCTGCGATTTGTCACCTGCCCACTTTGGTTCAGGCTTGTTTCAACTTCACTGGTTCGTCGCTCCCTCGCCATTTCCCAACCCGTTCCTTCACCGCATCCATAGCGTAATAAACCACCGGCACCAGGAACACCGTCAGCAACATCGAACTGGTCAAGCCGCCGATGAGCGCCCAGGCAAGCCCGTTTTTCCACTCCGACGCCGTGCCTTTTGCCAGCGCAATCGGCAACATCCCAACCACCATGGCGATGGTCGTCATCATAATCGGGCGCAGGCGCACCTTGCCGGCTTCCACCAATGCCTGGCGGAAATGCAGCCCCCCGGCTTTTAGTTGGTTGGTAAAATCCACGATGAGGATGGCGTTTTTCGCTACCAGACCCAGCAGCATAATCAAGCCCAGCAGGGTGAAAATGCTCAGGTTCGAGATGGTCAGGTTGAGCGCCAGGAATGCACCGATGACTGCCACCGGGATGGAAAACAGCACCACGAAAGGGTAGGTGAAATTGTCGTACAAAGCCACCATGATGAGATAAACCAGCACCAGCGAAGCCAGCATTGCCAGCCCCATGGCGCCAAAACTGTCGCGCTGCCGCTTCACGTCGCTGCCCCAAACCATCTCCATGCCCGGCGGCAAAGGGTGCTTGTCTAAGTAGGCAACCACGTCGTCTGCCACGCTGCCCGACCCCCTGCCGAGGGCATCGGCGGTGAGCGTGACGGCGCTGCGGCGATTGTGCCGTTCGAGCCGGGAAGGAGCGGCGGTGCGCTGCACCGACGCAAATTGGCTGAGCGAAACGGACTGCCCCAACGGGTTTTGGAAAAGCACTTTTTTCACGTCCTCCGTATTGCGCCGCTCGAAATTGTCCAGCGAAATCAGCACGGGGTATTCCGTCCCGTTTTCCGTCAGGGTGGCGTCGTCGTTGCCGGCGAGGGCGTTGCGCAGCGTCGCACCGGCGAGTGCGGTGTTCAGCCCGAAGCGGGCCATTTTCTCCTGGTCGAGGGCGACGTTCACTTCCGGGTTGCCTTCTTCGATGGACAGGCGGACGTTGTTTGCGCCGGGAATGGCAGTGAGCGCCGCTTGCAATTCCTTCGCCGTTTGCATCACCTGCGGGAAATTTTCACCGCCGAGCGTGATTTCCACCGGGGCGGAACGAGGCACCAAACCCAACGCCGACATGGTGAAATCCACGCCCGCAAACCGCTGCTGCAACTCTTCCCGGACGCGGCGCATGTACTGTTCAGTGGCGACGCCGCCCCGCTGTTTTTTCGGCAAAAGCGTCACGGTCAACTCGGTCTTGTTTTCAGCGCCCAAGCCGATGCTGCCGATGCCCGTGCCGGGCCCGCCGACGTTGGCGAAGACGGCGTCCACTTCGGGCTGCCCGAGCAGGTAGTTTTCGACCTGGCGGCTGACGAGGTTGTTGCGGGCGAGCGGGGTGGTTTTGTCAAATTCGAGGTACAGGCGGAACTTCCCCTGGTCGCCGGTGGCAATAAGCTCTTTGCCCATGATGCCTTGTTTGACCATGGCGCCGGTGGCGGCAAACAGCGCCAGCAGGATGCCGAGGAACGCCAATTTGTGGCTCAAAACCCAGGTCAATTTCGCCCCGTACCATTCGGTCAGCCCATCGAGCCGCCGCTCGAACCAAAGCAAAAACCGCTGGAAAAGATTGCCCCGGTCGAGCCGCTCCACCTTCCCGATGCGGGAAGCCAGCCAGGGCGTGAGGGTAAAACTCACCAGCAAACTGGTCAGGGTGGACACCACCACGACCACCGAAAACTGCTTGAGAATGTCGGCGACGGTCACGCTCAAAAAGGTGATGGGCAGGAAGACCACCACGTCCACCAACGTAATGGACAAGGCGGCAAAGCCGATTTCATTGCGTCCGTCAATGGCTGCGGCAACCTTGTTTTTCCCTTTTTCGAGGTGCCGCTGGATGTTTTCCAAAACCACGATGCTATCGTCCACGAGGATGCCGATGACGAGCGACATGCCGAGCAGGGTCATCAAATTCAGCGTGTAGCCGAACAGCCAGATGGCGCTGAAAGTGGTCACCAGCGAAGTCGGGATGGCAACCAAAACGATGAGCGAATTGCGCAAGCTGTGCAGGAAAAGCAGCATGATGGACGCCACGAGCAGCACCGCCAGCCCCAAGTCTTTGACCACCGCATCCACGGCGGCGATGGTGTTGTCAGAGTTGTTGTCGGCGATGAAAAAGCGCACCCCGTCAGCGGAGTTGGCGGTTTCGATGGCGGCGAGACGGGCTTTGAC
>CAZHLB010000132.1:0-11738 GCA_964533005.1 uncultured Saprospiraceae bacterium | reverse complement strand
ACGGCGGCGGCATTTATAAATCGACCAATTTCGGCGATTCGTGGAATATGCTCCCAAGTACGATCGGCGCCTCTGCGGCAAATTTTAGATGTGTCATGAAGCTTGCGGCTGATCCGGTGGGAAATATTTATGCGGCAACGAAAGACATACGGGGAAGCTATGGGCCATATAATTATACGCTGGCAGGCGGCTTGTTCAAATCGACAAATAGCGGAACGTCGTGGACAAAAATCAGCTCTACAACCTTTGCGACAAATTACTTCAATCCCTGTGACGTCATTCCGGTTTCGTCGACGACAATCATCTACGCTGTGGGGAGCAATGGAGCGACGCTCGGAGGAATCTATCGCACGACCGACGGAGGAACGAGCTGGAATCAGATTTCATCGAATCTGGCTACGGCGAATTACGCCAGGATCGCTCTCGCTCCCGATCCGAACAACTCAAACAACCTCTTTGCCGTTTTTGAATCGACCGATCTTACTCCCGCCGGTGATGCGGGGCTTAAGGGAATCTACAAGTCTACCGATGCGGGGGCAACTTGGACTCAACTCACTTCTCCGCCGAAAATCGTTTCAACGGGAAACATGTCGTACTTGAGGGATCAGGGAGGCTACGATAATGTCATCGCTGTCGATCCAAGCAACTCCAACAATATTTACGTTGGGGGAGTCGACATGATGAAATCTACGGACGGCGGAACGAGTTGGTCGCAGTTGACATATTGGGATCCATTCTACGGTACGCCGGCAGTCCACGCCGACCATCATGCGATTGTGTTTGACAAAAATAATGCAAACACACTTCTTAACGGCAACGATGGCGGAGTCTATAAAACAACGAATGGGGGTGCCTCATGGACGATGTTGAATAACGGATTGGGAATCACTCAGTTTTACAGCGGCGCCGTTTACAAAAGCGGATCAACATACTACGGGGGAACTCAGGACAACGGCCACTTGAAGTATAATGGAACAGGAACGCAGTGGGCGGCTGTGTACGGAGGCGACGGAGGGTATTCAGCGGTGGATCAAACGAACAGCTCGATTGTGTACGAAGAGTACGTCTATTTGGATATGAGGAAATCGACGAACGGGGGAGTGACCTGGACCAGTTGCGTGACCGGTCTGACCGACGCCAATGACAATAGTAAGTCTCTTTTTATCGCCCCATTCGCGATGAATCCGGAGAACTCCGGCGTTCTTGTAGCCGGTTCGGACAAAGTTTGGATTACGAGCAATTCAGCGGGGGCATGGACGCAATCCAGCGACACGCTTTCTGCAGACGGCCAGGTCAGTGCTGTCTGCGTGGTGAATGCATCCGCCAATTATCTCGGATTTGCCGGAACGACAGACGGAAGAATTTTCAAATGCACAAGTCTTAACCCGGCGGCAGGTACCGACACTTGGGCCGAGATCACTCCTACCGGAAACAACGGCGGCTGGGTTCGCCGAATCGTCGTTGATCTCAACGACAAAAATAAAGTATATGCGACCTATGGCGGTTACAACACGACCGGAACCTTTAACACGACAAAGGGCAGTTTGGCGCTTTTTTCCAACACGACCGGCGGCTACAACACGGCAAGCGGTTCGTCAGCGCTTTATTCCAACACGACCGGCAACTACAACACGGCAAGCGGCTCGTCGGCGCTTTTTTCCAACACCTTCGGCAGCGACAACACGGCAAGCGGCAGGTCGGCGCTTTATTCCAACACCTTCGGCAGCGACAACACGGCAAGCGGCTGGTCGGCGCTTTATTCCAACACGACCGGCAACGGCAACATCGCCATCGGGCCAGGTGCGCTATATTCCAACACGACCGGCTTACACAACATTGCCATCGGCCCCAACGCTGACGTTTTGTCAAACAACCTCATTAACGCCACCGCCATCGGCTACAACGCCAAGGTTGGAACCAGCTACAGCCTCGTGCTGGGGGGCACGGCCGAAGAGGCGGTCAGGGTGGGCATCGGCACCAGCGCCCCCAACGCCAGCGCCGTGCTCGACCTGACCGCCTCCGACAAAGGCATGCTCGTGCCCCGCATGACCTCGGCGCAGCGCACGGCGATTGCCTCGCCTGCCACCGGTTTGCTCGTTTTCGACACAGACACGGGTGGGTTTTGGTTTTACAATGGCACGTCGTGGATAAATTTGACATCGCTAAAAACGCTGGCAGACGCAGACGGGGACACGAAAATACAGGTGGAAGAAAGCCCCGACGAGGATGTCATCCGCTTCGACCTCAATGGCACGGAGAATATGGTGCTGCGCAAAAACACAGGCGGTTCGCCCCGGTTGGAATTGCCTAATGCACTTTTTAACACGTATGTCGGACTGGACGCCGGACTATCCAACACCTCTGGCAACTCCAACACCGCTTACGGAAAGGATGCGCTTCGTTCCAACACGACCGGACCCAGGAACACCGCCAATGGAGAGCAATCGCTGTTTGCCAACACGGAGGGCTTCGAAAACACAGCCAATGGCTGGACGGCGCTGGTTTCCAACACGACGGGCTACGGAAACACCGCTATTGGTTATCAAGCGTTGTATCCCAATACTACTGGTTTCTATAACACTGCTTTGGGTTGGGGAGCAGGTGTCAGCGCAGGCAACTTCAACAATTCTACCGCCATCGGCGCCAATTCCTTAGTTGAGGCTAACAACAGCCTGGTGCTGGGCAGCATCATTGGCTATAACGGCGCTACCTCATATGTCAACGTCGGCATCGGCACCACCACACCCGCCTACCGCCTTGACGTGAACGGACGTTGCAGGGTGAGGCACGGGACAGAGACCGCAGGCTGGTGGTTCAATAAATCCAATAACTCGTTAGGCACTTTCGTGGGAATGATGGACGATTCCCACACGGGTATTTATGGAAACGATGGCGCTGCTTGGGCTATTCGAGTGAACATTCAAAGCGGCAACACCGGCATTCGGCGCACCCCGCTCACCAACTCGTTAGAAGTCGAAGGCGACGCCTCCAAATCCTCCGCCGGCGACTGGCTCGCCAACTCAGACGCCCGCCTGAAAAAGAACATCCTGCCGCTGAACAGCGAGGAGATGCTGCAAAAAATACTCGCCCTGCAAGGCGTCACTTACGAATGGAACGACGACCAGACCGGCTCCGAACGTCCCGAAGGCATCCAGTACGGCTTCACGGCGCAGAACATTCAGGCAGTTTTTCCAACGCTGGTGGAGGAGGACAAACTCGGCTATTTGCAAACGGCTTATGGCACTTATGATGCAATGACGGTGGAGGCGATACGGGCGCTATATCAGGAGAATGAGGCATTGAAAGCTAAAGTAGACACACTGACATCCCAACTCGAAAAAATCACTGCCGCCCTACAAGGCGCTGGCATTGCAGTAGAAAAATGATGATATGAGACCACAAATACCAATTCACTTTTCAACACCATTTTTCATGAAAAACATTTGTAAAAAAACGCAAGTCCCGACAGGATTCAAACTTATGGTTTGCATTCTTTTGTCTGCTTCCGCTGCCTTCCCGCAATCTAACCTTGGCATCGGAACAACCAGCCCCGAAAACCGCCTTCACGTGGTTGCAAGCGATGCAAATCATGCAGCCTTGATTCAGAACACGGAAGCGCTCGGAGATGGCTTGAAAATTAGGCTTCAAGGCATCCATCCTCTTTGGAATGGATTGGGTTATAATGAAGTCTTTTTTTTCAAGCCCAACTATTTCGACCCCCTCATAGAAGCCATAAAAGATATGGTCGAAGGAGAAACTCAACCGCCGGTCAATCCCCTGAGTTTTTTGAATGTCAATGGGTTCCAGTTCGACCAATTAGCCCAATATGGAGCTTGCTGGGTTTCAAATAACACGTTTGCCAAGTTGAATGACACCAATTTCGGTTTCAGCGTGGACATTGACCCTGAGCTTTTCCAGATACCGGGCTTCAGTTGGGATGCCCCAGCGGTGAGTTATGACCCTCCTGGTGTGCAATGGAACCCGCCAGCCGTTCAATGGGACCCTCCGCTCGTAGCGTGGGACCCTCCTGCGGTGGAGTGGAATCCTCCGGCTTTTGTCCATGACCCGCCCGACATCAATTTCAATACGCCGGATATTTATTTTGACCTTCCGAATCCCGGCATATATATTCCGTTTCCGATAGATGAGACTTTCGACATTGATATTCCCGGATTTACCATACCCATTCCCGATTGGAGTATTCCCATTCCCAGTTTTGGGTTCGACATACCAGCGATTGTTCTGGATATGCCACCGTTACAAGCTGACCTGCCGCAGTGGGAGATGGACATGCCTCCCATGAATTTCGATATGCCGGAATTTACGTTAGACCTTCCTCCCCGGTCGTTCGAGATTCCAGAATTTACCATCGACTTGTCGCCCAATTTCATCAATTTTCCAGATATCCCGGAAATTGATTGCGGCCCGAATCCCTTGGAAAATTTAATAGACTTTCCGGTGCCGGGAAATGACGTGGAAGGTAGCATTAACCAGGATTATGAATTCATCACCTTCGTTGACCAGGATGACAGATGGGTTGGCGGCGTGGTGGGGCAAAGCCCAACAGATTGGCTGGTGGACCAGTTGAATACTTGCAATATCCTGGAAATTGCCAGTTCATTTATCAATTCAGACCCCTTGGACATGACTATGATTATCCTGAACAATGGGTGCTCTATCTTCGATAGTTACAATTCCATGGGCGTGACCTACGAGTCTGGTCATGGCGACTATTCAGAATGGCTGGAACGCATGCATCCCCAGGAAGAAATTAATTATGGCGATATCATTGGAATAAAAGGTGGAAAAATTTCCCGTGACCTGGCAGGCGCAGAGCAAGTAATGGTGGTGTCGAAAGCCCCTATTGTGCTGGGCAATGCCCCTGACCCGCAAAGGCGTAAATTAGGCAATACGGTAGCATTCATCGGGCAAGTGCCTGTAAAGGTAATGGGTCCCGTGCGCACGGGCGATTATATTGTCGCCGACGAAACAAGACCAGGTTTCGGGAAAGCTGTTCCAGCTAAAGACTTGACACCGGAGAGCTTCAAAAAGGCAGTCGGACGCTCTTGGGAAGAAAATAGGACAGATGGATTCAAATATGTCAACACCCTGGTAGGAATGCACAACAATGCCTGGATTGAAATTGTGCAAAACCTTCAGGAACAAGTGGGAAATCTCAATCAAAAACAGCAAGACCTGGACGCCCGTCTGGAAGGCATCGAACAGAAAATTGGAATTTTCAACAACTCATCCCTTGCCCGGCAGGAAAAATAAGCTAAAGTTCCATGATGGTAAGGCAAATACGATAAACATGATGTCAAATCTTCTCCCCGATACTAAATCCATTGGTTGCTTCAAATGGATTAAAATATGGGTACTTTACATCGGAGTTGGAGCATTATTTAATGGGACGGCATATTCACAGCATCATCCTGACGGCTGCGAGAGCTGCCCTTCCGCTTTAGAATTAACTGCTGCCAAGGAGCAAACTTTGAAGAATCCATCGGCAAGCCTGGATGCCGGGGTCAGCTTGAAAGACGGGAAAATAGTTCTTTCTCCTGAAGGTGACCGCCTGCTTAAAGACAGCCTTTACCGCTCGATAGTATATGCAATGCCTTATACTTTTAATAGTCTTTCGACCCAATTAAAAGAAGGCAATATGCTTTTGGCATTGTGGCATTTGGTTAATCTATACCAACAAAATCCAAAGGTTGTCGTGGATATTGTGCAGCGTTTAAACAAGATTACTCCGATGAAGCAATACTTCATCAATGCATTTTACACCTACATATTTTTTGACCCGGAGGTTGTAAAATTTGACAAGGGCAGACCCGTATTTGTAAAACCTGAACGGATGGAAGAGAAACTGAAGATATGCCGCCACCTGGCTTCCATTCAATAATATAATGGAATCCAACTGTCATCGGAGAGAGAATCCGGTAATTATATCAAATGGACAAGGGCACAAATGCGACGGTTTTTATGCACGCTCTCAAGCTGGCATAAAAACCGCCGCATGGTGTCCCTTGCAAAAATCCAAAAGAGATGGGTTTCTTAAAATATCTTTCATGCACCTTTCTGGTTTTTGGAATTGCATGCTTGCCTAAATGCTTCTCGCAATTTTTCATCGGTCAGGATTTGGAAGTTGCCGTAACCGGTGATTTGCAATTAACCTTGGTGAACATGGATTTTGACAATAATGGAAATTTCCAGGCAGGCAATGGAACGATTGCCTTCAAAGGCTCGGCAGCCAACCCACACCTCGGAGGTGAGAGCATCACCAACTTTTTCAACCTGGCAGTCCAACTTTCGTCTTCCTCCAATATGATTGAACTTGAAAATCATGTCGAGGTGGCAAATAAAATTGTTTTTGGCAACGGCTTGATACTTCTTAATGAATCGAACATCACGCTTGCCAGCGCCGGAACCATTCAAAATGCGAGCTATAACGGTTACTTAAAAACAAACGGCTCCGGTGCATTAATCAAAGAAGTTGGTAGTGAAGGCTTCTTTTTTCCGGTCGGCGAAAGCACATACAACAGGCTCGGTTTGCAAAATTTTGGAGATGTGGACTTCTATTCTGTCAGGGTTTCCGACCATGTTTTGTCAAATGGGGTTTCTGGTTTTTCTTTCCAAAATAAAGCAGTGGATGCCACATGGCATATTATGGAAACAACAACAGGAGGCTCTGACCTGAAATTGACTTTTCATTGGAAAACAGAAAATGAACTGCCTGGTTTTACCAGAAATTCCATCACTGCTATTCACCATGACGGCACAGATTGGGTTCAGGTCGGAAGCACAGGTAGTGCTACCGGTGCAAACCCTTATCGTTTTATAATCAACAATATGGCGGATTTAGGGCAGTTTTCAATTTACAACAAATGCATTTTTGACGATATCTGCCAAGATATTACTGTCAACTTAGGTTCCTCCGGGCAAGCTAACATCACGCCGGACATTGTAAGCAATGGCGCCAATATGAACTGTAATTTGACTTCCTATTCTCTCGATATCAGCCATTTTGATTGCGGAGATATTGGAACCAATACAGTGATTCTTACATCGAGTGATGGAAACGGATTTTCCCGCAACTGCACTTCCCAGGTTACGGTGCAAGACTTGGTTCTGCCAAACGCTCATTGCCAAAACATAACCGTGCAACTCGATGCTACCGGGCAAGCAAGCATATCGGGCGCCCAAATCAACAACGGCAGCACCGATGCCTGCGGCATTCAAACCCTTACAGTTGCACCAGCAAGCTTTACCTGTTCAAACGTAGGTACCAATACAGTCACGCTGACAGTCACCGATGTCAATGGAAATTCCAAAACCTGTACTTCTATTGTCACGGTTCAGGATGTAACGCCACCGGTGGCGGCTTGTCATGACATCAATGTGATACTTAACCCAACCGGCAACTATACCATCACACCTTCGCAAATCAATAATGGCAGCAACGACATTTGCGGACTCTCAGCGATTAGCGTTTACCCAAACCAGCTTGCTTGCAACAACGTCGGAGCTAATACGGTATCCCTGACGGTTTCCGACCCAAGCGGCAACAGCACTTCGTGTACGGCTACTGTGGTCGTCGAGCCTTTTGTAGTCATCAGCCAAGTGGCTGTAACACATGAAACTTGCACTGGCTTTGGCAACGGAACCATTGAAATTACTGCCACGACTTTAGGCGGCAACCTGCTGTATTCCATCAACAACGGCAACTCGTACAGTTCTTCGAATTTATTCACTAACCTCCCGGCAGCCAGCTATGCCGTCAAGGTTTTGGCGCAAGAGACATCTGGTTGCACTGCTACTTCGACTGCAACCATTACTTCTTTGGGAAGCCCTGTCACTTGGTTCAAGGATATTGATGGCGATGGATTTTCCGATGGCACTTCTCAAACAAGTTGCATTCAACCTACAGGATGGTATCAAGCTAGCCAACTGACTTCCACAAATGGTGATTGCAACGACAACGACCCGCTCCAGTTCCCAGGGCAGACATGGTACAAAGACCAGGATGGCGACGAATACTCGAATGGTGTCACCCTTACCCAATGCGCCAAACCAGCCGGTTATGAATCTGCCGCCAACTTAATTAGCACCAGCGGCGACTGCAATGATATCAATGCCAACATCCATCCCGGTGCAACTGAAATATGCAACAACCTCGACGATGACTGCAACGGGCAGATAGACGAAGGCTTGGGAGATTTGACCTACGTAGGGAATGTGAACCTGACCACCCAAGCGCAGGTAAATGCTTTCAGTCAATGCTACACCGTGGTTCAAGGCAACCTGACCATTCAAAATGCAGGCATTGACAGTCTCGCCGCCTTGGGTAACATTCGCAAGGTGACCGGCTTCGTCACCATCAAAATTACGGGTTTGGACAGCCTTAGCTGGTTGTTGAATCTGGACACCATTGGCGGTAACCTGACCATCAACAACAATTTGCAATTGGATATGCTTCACGGCTTGGACAACCTGGTGCGGGTGGGAGGCAACCTGAAGGTTTACAACAACACAACCTTAACCAATTGCTGCGCCATCTACGAGCTTATCAACTCACCCACGGGCGTCGGGGGCACGGAAAGCATTTACAACAACGACACTGGCTGCGACAATATAGCTGAGATTAATGCCGACTGTAATTCATTCCAGGGCGGCAACGGCAACAATTTGATATTGCCGGTTGGCTCGAAAAATGCAGCCGTTATTTTCGATGAAAAGACAGTTATTCTGCTGCCAAATCCTGCTTCCGGCGCTGTAACTGTTCAAATTAATATGGATTTTGTTGTTGGCGCCCTGCGCATTTTTAACCTGCAAGGCAAACTTATGCTGCGGCGGGAATTGGCTGAAAATGAGCTGGTGAGCGAGGTTCCACTTGCTGGTTTGCCTGCCGGGGTCTATTTCTTAGAGACAGAATTGGACGGGCAACGCCTCACGCAGCGGCTCATCGTTGAATAGGGATGAAGAATGAGGAATGAAAAAGCCCAAGTCAAAAATTTGACCTGGGCTTTTCATTCCTCATCCCTCATCCCTATTCAACGATGAGTTTGACGGCTTCACTGCTTTTACCTGCCACCTCAATTTTCACGAAGTAAATCCCAGCCTCCAAACCTTGCCCTGCCATCACTTTTCCTTCCTGAAATTGCAACGATTGGCTTTCCACCAGTTGACCTAAGAAATTGTAAACCAACAACTTCCCCGTTCCTTGCCACTCGTCAAGTTTGTAATTCACAAAAAATTCACCTGCCGCCGGATTGGGAAAAACGGAAAGCGCAATGCCGCTTTTTTCCGGCTCTCCGGCAGCCGAAGGAAGGGCATCCCAAGCCCGGAAAAAGTCAACACCCGCCTCTGCGATGTCCAAAAAGTTAGGGTCGCTATCGCCAATTTCAAAGATGATGCGCATGGTGGCTGTCGGCATGATGGTATCTAAAACGTTGATTTCCTTGAACTTCCAGAAAGCTGGGCTGAACAGGTTGGTGAAGTTGATTTTATCCACCGTAACCGTTTGAGTTCCGTTGGTCAGTTTCACGATGAGCTGCTCGTTGCCTGCGGTGGGCGGGTTGCTCGTGATGTTGGCGGTGAGCAGCCAGGTGTAGTAGCTTATGGTCGGTTCAATCATGCCTGTCAGGTCAAATTCTGGCGAAGTCAAGCGGGTCGTGCCATTGATTTGCACTCCTGCCTGTAGGTCGCTGACGTTGCCGGTGATGTAGCAACTGTTGCCTAAATCCTGCGGCACGTCGTTTTCCGGCTGCACAAAAATGCCTGCCTGCGGTTCGATGCCGATGGGGTCGCCCAATTCAAAATGCCCCTGCACGGCGTCGCCTTCCACCGTCCAGCCGAGGTCGAGGCTGAATACGTCTTCGATGCCTTTTTCCAGCGTGATTTCAGTGGAATTGTTGGTTTCGCTAAAATCCTGAGAAGTGAGTTGGGCAGTTTTGTAGCCCCACTTTCCGGCAAGCAAATCGTAGTTGCCAGCATAAAATGCAGGAATGGCGAAGTTGCCCTGCGCATCCGCTTCGATGTTGAAAGTGAAGTCGTCGTTGAGCACCTGGATTTTTGCGCCGGGCACGCCTTCGCCGCTGGCGGCGTCTTTTACTTTTCCCGAAAATGAGAAGGTCGGCAGCGATTGAAGCGCCACGTTCAGCTCGGTGACGACGCCATTTTCCAAAGTGACGGTAGTCGTGAAAGGCAGGTAGCCAGCTTTGGAAACGGTCACTTCGTAGCTTCCGGCAGTCGCCAAACCTGTTGCGTACCCGCCGCCCAGCTTGCTTTTTTCTTCGGCGAGGTCGCCCAAAATATCAATCGTAGCGCCTGCAATTCCAGCGCCGTTGGCGGCGTCCGTGATTTTTCCTTCGAGGTAACAAGCCCGCACGTAGGTAGGCTGGAGGACGTACATTCCATTGTTGATGTCGGACACCAAAACCAGCCCGGAAGGCAGGTATGGATAGACGCCCCAAGCGCCTGCAAAGCCCGTATTTGTTGGAACGTAGGTGTCGAAATTGCCTACTTCGATGAGGTTTTCCGGGCGGCTGCCGTCCACGAGAATGCAGCCATCGGTGTAGTACGAGACGATGAGCCAGTCTTGCCAGGGATGCACGTTGTGCGGAATGACGCCGGTGCCGATGGTTGCCTGCGGACGGAATTGGTCGAGTTCTTTGATGTCTTGCAGGTCGGAAATGTCGTACGAAGTCACCGGTGCGTCGCCGGTTTCATCCGTCGTGAAAAGCGTTTTTCCGTCGTCGGAAAGCCAACCATTGTGCGCCGCAAAGCCTGGCGTGTTTTGGCTGGCAAGTGGCAGGACGTTGGTTTTGTCGCTCACGTCATAAATGCTGAACTGACCTGCGCCGATTTCAAAACTGAAGCCCAGGTCGCCCCTCGAAAACGAATCGTGCGAGTAAATCTGAGCGCCTCTGCCCAGGTAAACCGGCGACCCTGGCGTCGTGGCGACGTCGGCGAAAAGGATGCCGCCACCATTCAAAGTGCTGCCGTTCAGGTAGGCTACGCCAAATTCATCCATCCAAATCGAGTGAATCGTCGTGAGTGTGCCAAGCCCCGGAATGGTTGGCGCCCAAAAAGTGGTGGACACCGAATTGGGCAGGTTGGTCAAATCAATGACCATCAGCCCGCCGCCAGTTTCGTTGGTGACGTAGGCGTGATTGCCCCACGTTTTAATTTCCCGCCAGGCGGAATTGGGCCCCACGGCAAAATCGCTTTCTACCGGGTTCGCCGGGTCGGCGAGGCTGACGATGGAAACGCCCTCGCAAGTGCCGACCAGTGCGTATTCCGTGCCGTCGGGAGCGACGTAGCCCCAGATATTGCTGAGGCATTCATCGTACTGGACTTGCGAAACGAGGGACATGTTGAGTTGGGCTTGCGCCGAGGAAAAAAGGAAGGCGGCAAGCAAATAGAGAAGATGCTTTTTCATGAAACGGGTGATTAAAATGAGTAACGCAGACCGCCTTTCCTGCATCAAAGCCTCGGACGGGCGCTCTGCGAATGAAGTGTCAAAGCTAATTTCAGGATGCTTCGGAGCGGGAAAACCCTCTACCAAAGCCTGCCTATTTTTGATAAATGCCAGGCAGTGGACAAAAAAATGACCGCTCGAAAATGCCCGGTTTTGATGAGCAATTGAACCGAAATTGCTGTTCACTGATAAACTTGTCGGCTCATGTCGGCTTTGAGAGAAAGTGTAGCCAAACTCCAGTTTGGCGGTGTCGCACATC
>CAZHLB010000131.1:0-11739 GCA_964533005.1 uncultured Saprospiraceae bacterium | reverse complement strand
ACCTCCAGGAGCTGCGCTTCAAGGACATCGACGACGACACTGGAGGTGCCGACGACACCCTGCGCCTGCTCACCACGACCGACGAAAAAATTGCCCTCTTCGAGCAAACCGGCATTGACAACCTCATCGTCGTGCCGTTCACTTTCGAGTTCTCGCAGATGAGCGCCGACGAGTACATCCAGCGATTTTTGGTGGATAAATTTCACCCCCGGTACATCGTGATTGGTTACGACCACCGCTTCGGGCTGAACCGGCGGGGCGACATCAATTACCTGCGTTGGCACGAGAAGTCGCTGAATTACAAGGTGGTAGAAATTTCAAAAGAAGAAATTGACGACCTGGAAGTTAGCTCCACCCGTATCCGACAGCACGTCGAAAAGAGCGAAATGGTGAGCGCCGGGAAGCTGATGAACCACTTTTTCACCCTCACTGGCAAGGTCGTTCGGGGGCAGCAAATCGGCGCAAGCATTGGGTTTCCCACCGCTAATCTTTTCATCGAAAACAAGGTTAAACTCATCCCTCCCGACGGCATTTATGCCGCCTACGTCCTACACGACGGCATGCGCCACCGGGCAATGCTTTATATCGGCGCACGACCGACCATCGGTGGCAATCTGAAGCGAACCATCGAAGTGCATATTTTCGATTTCAGCCAGACGATTTATGAAAAGGAAATCCAGGTAGAACTGGCGGATTTCATTCGCCCCGACGAAAAATACCAGGATTTGAGCGCCCTGAAATCCCGCCTCGCCGAAGACAAAATCGCCGCCGAACAACTGCTCGACAAAGCCAACGCTTTGCTGCGGCACTGGGAAAATCTGTCGAAACCCACTGTTGACGTGGTGATTTTGAATTACAACGGCAGGCAATACTTGGAAAAACACTTGCCGAGTGTGCTGAAAACCAACTACGGCAATTTCCGGGTTGTCGTCGCCGACAATGCCAGCAAAGACGACTCGCTGGCGTTCATGCGGAAAACCTATCCGCAGGTGCAGGTCGTCGAATTGAAGAAAAATTACGGCTTCGCCAAAGGCTACAACCTGGCGTTAGCCGACCTCGAACCAGACTATTTCGTGCTGCTCAATTCCGACGTGGAGACGCCGGAAAACTGGCTGGAACCGCTGGTGGATTTGATGGAAAAAGACAAAACTATCGCCGCCGTCCAACCCAAAATTCGTGCGCTCAACCAGCCTGACCACTTCGAGTACGCAGGCGCAGCGGGTGGCTGGATTGACTTTTTGGGCTACCCGTTTTGCCGGGGCAGAATTTTTGGGCACACCGAAAAAGACCTCGGTCAATACGACTCTACCGCCGAAGTTTTCTGGGCGAGTGGGGCTTGCATGGCAGTTCGTGCGCCGCTTTTCAAAGGTTTCGGCGGCTTCGACGACGAGTTTTTTGCGCACCTGGAGGAAATTGACCTCTGCTGGCGGCTCAAGCGGGCGGGCTACAAAATCATGGCGACGCACCGCTCGGTCGTTTATCATTTAGGCGGCGGCACGCTGGCGTATCATTCGCCGTACAAAACCTACCTGAACTTCCGCAACAGCTACTTCACCCTGCTGAAAAACGAAGGCATTTTCAAGCTGGCGGTGCTGCTGCCCGTGCGGTTTTTGATGGACACGGTGGCGGCGCTGTCGTTTCTGATGCAAGCCAAATTCCTTCACGCTCAGGCAGTTATCGGCGCATTGCTCACGGTTTTCATTGCCTTGATTACTTTCGTTAAAAAGCGGCTGGATATTGAATTGATGCTCGACCGGGTGCGCATTTCGCCGCAGGAAAACCGGCAGGGGATTTTGCCGAGAAGCATAGTGTTCGAGTATTTTGTGTTGCAGAAGCGATTTTTTGATAGGCTTTGACTTTTTCGATTTTCCCGCAAACGGCGTAACGACATTTGTTTCTTTTGGTAAACGTAAAGAACAGCCAACCAAAATAATATGAGCGAACTACCATCTTCTTCTCAGCCTATCGTCCTTCTCATCGGCGGCAAACCTGTCGAATTCTGGCTCGTGCCGTATTTCAGCGATTTAGGCTTCAAAACAGCTTGGGTCAAGTGTCAACTGTTTCCCCGCCGAGCCATCCAGGAATTGCTGGGTTTCCAGGAAGAAATTTCAACCCTGACGCTCATTCGCAACGAAATCACGCCTTTGTCGCCGACGTCGAAAGGCGGCATTTACGACGTGATTTGCCAGGACGAGCGCAAGCGGGTTTTCATCATCGAAATGCAAGCCGGGGCGCACAAGCCGCTCAAAAAACGGCTGCTTTTTTACCTGTTCCAGCAATATTGCAGCATGATACCCAAGGATGAAAAAAAGCGGCAAAGTTTCATGGATGTGCCCGAATTGTACTGCATTTGCATCGTCAAGGGCAGGCTGTTGGAGGGGAAGAACTATCACAATGATTTTATGTTCAGAAACAAAGCTGGCAAGGCATTCGACCAGGATGTGCAACTGCACTTGTTTGAATTAGGCAAGTTTCCGATTTTGCGCCATCAGCCACAAAAAGCCAAAACACCTTTGCAAAAATTGCTTTTCACCATGAAATACGCACATACTTTCAAGCCGGAAGAAAGACCTGCCTTCATGCAGGAACATTGGTTGAGCGACTCTATCGAGGAACTCGAAGTGACCAAGCTCGACCCGCAACAACGTGCATTTCTGGAAATGGAACTGGCGAAAGAGGCTGAAATCAGGGAAAGCCGTGAAATCGAGTTGGAAGAAGAGAAAGCGAAAGCAGCAGCGAAAGGAAAAATGGAGGAAAAAATAGAAAGCATCCTCCATCAAAATAGCCTGGGTCTCGACGTCGAGTTTATTGCAAAGATTTCCAGATTGACGGTTGAGCAGGTGGAAAAGATTTTGAAAAAACACAGTCGGCAACCCAACCGCCCCGGCTCAAACGGGAAAAAGCTCAATGGCAAAAATTAACTCCTGCAAATTTTGCGATTGAAAAATTGGGGAAGCGGCGCCTGGCAGCTTCCCCAATTTCATTTCAACCAACCACTTCTCCATGCTCGCCACCCGTCTTCGCTCCCAATTTTTACAAAAACTAAAAACCCACCCTTTCGACCTGCTCATCATCGGCGGCGGCGTCACCGGCGCAGGCATTGCACTCGATGCAGCGGCTCGTGGAATGCAGGTGGCTTTGGTAGAAAAAGGCGACTTCGCCAGCGGCACAAGCAGCAAGTCCACGAAGCTCATTCACGGCGGCTTGCGCTACCTCAAACAACTGGAAATCAGCATCGTGCGGGAAGTCGGCAGGGAGCGGGCGATTTTGCACCGGCTTGCGCCGCACCTGGTTCGGGCGGAAAAAATGTTGCTGCCGATTGTTCGGGGCGGGTCGCTGGGCAGGTTTTCGGCGTCGCTGGGTTTGTGGCTCTACGATTTTTTGGCAAACGTGAAGGGCGACGACCGGCGGCGGATGCTTTCCAAAAAGGAAACCCTCGCCCTCGAACCGCTGCTGCGAAGCGAAGAATTGCTCGGCGGCGGCATCTACGCAGAGTACCGGACGGACGATGCGAGGCTGACGATTGAAATAATCAAGGCAGCGGAGCGGCACGGTGCGGTTTGTTTGAATTATGTGGAAGTGGTTGATTTTCAGGTGGAAAATGACAGATTGGCGGGTTTGATTTGCGAAGAAAAACTGACCGGAGAGCGGTTTCAGATAGCTGGAAAATACGTTGTGAATGCATCGGGAGCTTGGGTGGAAGCGGTGCAAAAGTTGGTGCCCACCTTTCCGAAAGTTTCAAACTTTCGGAAAGGTCGCTCGCCGCAAACAGCGGAAAACCTTTCCGGAAGTTTCAAACTTTCGGAAAGGTCTGCACCCCTCCGAAATCCGAAATTGTTCCTCTCCAAAGGCGTCCACGTCGTTGTCTCGCACGAGCGCCTTCCCCTCCGCCAATCCGTCTATTTTGACCTCCCCGACGGTCGCATGATGTTCGCCATCCCACGCCTGCGAGCCACCTACCTCGGCACGACCGACACGCCTTTTCACGGCAACCCCGACCACGTTTTTGCTGAAAATCAAGACGTTGCCTACATTTTGGAAGGCACGAACCGGATGTTCCCCACCGCCAAACTGACCTTCGCCGACGTGGAAAGTACCTGGGCTGGCTTGCGCCCGCTGATTTATGAAGAGGGCAAATCCGCCAGTGAAATGAGCCGCAAGGATGAAATTTTCATTTCGCCGCAAGGCTTGATTTCCATTGCCGGCGGCAAACTGACGGGCTACCGGAGGATGGCGGAGCGGGTGGTAAACCTCGTCGCCGGGCAATTCAAAAAGGAGCAAGGCAAAGTTTTTCCAGCTAGCACGACCGATAAAATTCCGCTGCTTGCCGAGCCGTTTTCGAGCGCCGCCGAGGTCGCCGTTTTTCAAAAAAGCCTCGAAATCAAGGTGGCTGAACTGGGTTTGCCGACGCACTTTGCCGCTTATTTGGTTGAAAATTATGGCAAGGACGCCGATAAAATTCTCGCCCAAACCGCCCAAGTCCAGTCAGCACTTCAAGTGCTGACTGGACTACCGAACCGGCGACCCGACCTCGCCCTGCTGCTGGCGGAACTGGAATATTGCTTTGAAAATGAGATGGTTGTGAAGCCGCTGGATTTCCTGGAGCGGCGGACGGGCAGGCTGAATTTCAACATTGGGAGCATCGAACCGAATTTGGATGAAGTGCTTGATAAGTTTGACTTGACGCAGGAAGAGCGAGCGGCGGTTTCAAAAGTGATTTTTGAAAAAAATCATTTTTGAAACCGCCGCTCGCTCTACAATTACTCGCTCCGCAAACTCCTCACAGGGTTTGCCCAAGCCGCCTTCACGCTCTGAAAACTCACCGTCAAAAACGCCACCGCCACCGCCACGACGCCCGCCGCAACGAACACCCACCAGCCAATCTGAATGCGGTACGCAAAGTCTTCCAGCCACTTATCCATCGCCCACCAAGCCAGCGGCGAAGCAATGACCAGTGACAAAATGACCAGTTTCAAAAAGTCTTTGGAAAGCAAGCCGACGATGCCGCCGGTCGTTGCGCCAAGCACCCGGCGGATGCCGATTTCCTTCGTCCGTTGCTGCGTGATGTACGCCGCCAAGCCGAGCAGCCCGATGCAGGCGATGAAAATAGCCAGCCCGGCGAACAGGCTAAACAGCCGTTTTGCCCGTTGCTCGCTGGCGTAAAGTGCGGCGATGTTGGCGTCGAGGAAGTTTTGATGGTACGGCTGTTCAGGCACGAATTTTTTCCAGAGCGCCGCCGCCTGCGCTTCAAACGATTGAAAATGAGCCGGTTCGATGCGCACGGAAATCAAGCCGTTGACACCTTGGAACAGTTTGTCGTGCATCACGAAAAGTGGCACGATGGGTTCGTGCAGGCTTTGAAAATGAAAATCTTTGACCACGCCTGCGACCGTGAAAGTCACGTCCTTGCCCTCCGGGTCAAAAAATGCACCGGGCTGCACGAGCGGTTTGCCAAGGGCGTCCTCCAAATTTTCCGCAGAAAAACCCAAGTCCCGTGCGGCTTTCTCGTTCAAAATCACGCTCAGGCTGTCGTTGAATTCTGGCGAAAAAGCCCTGCCTGCCGTCAGTTCAAGCCCCATCGTTTTCACGTAGTCGTCATCAGCAACGATGCCCCTGCCGGTGATACTCTCCTGTGCGCCGGGCTGCTTGAACGAGGTGCCGAAATAGTTGAGACCGCCTGGCATTTCACTCGTGGAGCCCACGCTCACCACGCCGGGCAACCTCGCCAATTCATCTTTGAAAGCCTCCGTTTTTTGCTGCAAAACGAAGGCATTTTCGATGGTCACGACGTGTTCCTTGTCGAAGCCTAACTTTTTGTTGGAGATGAAATTCAGTTGGTTGAAAACCACTATCGTGCTGATGATGAGGCAAATAGAAATGGCAAACTGGAAAACTACTAGCCCGTTGCGCAGCCAAACACCCTTCGTGTGGCTGGTGAATTTTCCCTTCAAAACTTCGATGGGATTGAAACCGGAAAGCACCGCCGCCGGGTAGCTTCCCGCCAGCAATCCGGTCAGCACGGCAAACGCCAAAAAGCCAATCACCGTCACCGGGCTGATGAATTGTCCAAGACTTATCTGCTTGTCTGCCAATTGATTAAATGTCGGCAAGATGCCTTGCGCCAAGCCGACGCCAACCACTGCCGCCAGCAGCGAAATCAAAATTGCCTCGAACAAAAACTGCCCCGCAATCTGCCCCCGCTCGCTGCCCAACGTCTTGCGAATGCCCACCTCACGGGCACGCTCGGCGCTGCGAGCGGTGGCGAGGTTCATGAAATTGATGCAGGCGATGAGCAGGATGAACCCGGCAATCACGGTGAACAGGTAAACCATCGTGGCGCTGCCCGTCGGCAAGGCTTCGTACTCCAGGTGCGAGCGCAGGTGGATGTCTTGCACCGGCTGCAAAAAGTAGTGATAGCCGTTGCCCGCCGCCCGGTATTCGTCGTAGTTGACGCCAAAATTTCGCTGGATTTCACCGGCAGCATATTTGTCCACGATGCCGGGAAATTTGGCTTCGAGCGCCTTAGAGTCGGCGCCAGGTTTCAGCAAAAAATAGGTGTAAACCGAAAAACTGACGTGGTTTGGCTGGTTGAAAAACTCGACGCCGCTGGTCGTGCCGAGCAGGTCGAAGGTGAAATGCACGTCTTTCGGCAAATCGGCGCAGACGGCGGTGACGGTCAGCGCCTGCGGATTTTGCTGACCGTCAAGCCGTTGTATCGTTTTCCCAACCGCTTCCGCTTCGCCAAAATAGCGCCGTGCCGTGCTTTCCGTCATTACGATGGAGTTGGGCGCAGCGAGGCATTTTTCAGGGTCGCCTTTCAGCACCGGGATTTGAAAAACCTTGAAAAACGTGGAGTCGGCATTTAGCACCGTCCGCTCCTCGAACAGCCGGTCTTCATAGCGAAACAAAGTAGCGCCCTGGTTCACGTTGGTCACCCGCACCGTTTCCTCGACTTCCGGGCAGTCCTTTTTCACCGACCCGGCGTAGCTCGCCGGGATGATGGCATAACCCGTTTCCCGGTCAGGATACTTGCGGATGAGCGCCATTCGGTGAATGCGGTCGCCGTTGTTCCAGAAACGGTCGTGCCCGGATTCGTCGGCGACGAACATCAAAATCACCAAACAACAGGCGATGCCGACGGCAAGACCGAGGATGTTGATGAGGCTGAAACCTTTGTGTTTGAGCAAGTTGCGGGTGGCGATGGAGAGGTAGTTTTGCAGCATGGCGACAAAGTTGGACGTTCAGACCAGTTAGCATTCAAAGTGCTGACTGGTCTTCGTGCAAGCTGCGCCCCAATCTTTGTGCCTGATGGACAGGGGGTTAAAAATCAATGAATTGCGAGAAAAAAGCGGGGTGGAATGGGTGCGGGAGCGCACGGTTTTCGTTCGGATTTGGACAGGTGGGTGCGACCCTGCAAGTCGCCCAGGCAGCGAGCGAAATTTTGAAACTCCCTGCCTTCGGTTAAATTTGCTTGAAAAAGGAAAGACATGGAAAATACCGTTGCATCGCCAATTTCATATTCCTCTACCGAAAAGCACTACATCGTCTCCATTGACAAGGACTCGGTCACGCACGAATGGCTTTTGCAGTGGCTCGAAGCGCTTCACCTGGAAATTTTGGGCAAAAAAGTCGCCTTCGACCCGTCCATCGAAGAGATAGGTGAAAAAATCAAAGCGGATTGGTGGAAGAAAAACAAGGCAAGAATTCTCAACCGGGAAGCCTGATGGAAAAAATTGTGATTGACACCAACATCCTTTTTTCAGCGCTTCACTCGCCTGGAAAAAAGACTTTCAAAGTGCTGACGGGAAGCCCTTCCTGTCAATTTTTTTGCCCGAATTTTCTCATTGCCGAGATTTGGGAGCACAAACAAGAATTGGTGGATAAGGCAAAAGTGGACGAGCCGTTGGTGACCCAATATTTGCTTGGCGTATTGCCCTACGTCCATTTTTTCAATGAAAGTCTGATTTCAGTTAAAAATTTTTTTGAAGCCTTTCATCTCGTGAAAGATGTTGACGAGGACGACATTGCTTTCGTTGCTCTTGCCCTCGAACTCGAAGCCCGCCTCTGGACAAGAGATACTGAACTCAAAGAAGGACTTCTCCGCAAAGGCTTTGACCGCTTCTTCGAGCCTTGATTTTCAGCCGTTTCCATCGTTTTCCTTTCTTTTGCGGCAAAAGCTACCGCCATGCCGGAAATCATCAACCAAAAACTACACTCCCTTCGCTCCCAGGTCTCTCAAATCGTCAAAGACCTGCACGACCTGACCACTGAAATCGGGCACGAAGAACTCGCCCGCACCGTCAGCGACCTGCGCAACCGCATCGAAGAGCCGTTCATGTTCGTCATCGTCGGCGAGGTGAAAGCGGGGAAAAGCAGCTTCATAAATGCCTTGCTGTCAACGGGTAAGGAAATCTGCCGGGTCGCTCCGCAGCCGATGACGGACACCATTCAGCAGGTGGTTTACGGCGAAAAAGAGGCGGAGGTCGTCCTCAGTCCTTACCTGAAAAAAATCTACCAGCCCGTCGAAATCCTCCGGGAAATCGCCATCGTGGACACGCCCGGCACAAACACCATCGTCGAACATCACCAGGAAATCACCGAGCGGTTTGTTCCGGCGAGCGACCTCATCGTGTTTGTTTTCGAGGCAAAAAATCCCTACCGCCAGAGCGCCTGGGAATTTTTCGACTTCATCCATGCCGAGTGGCGGCGCAAGGTGATTTTTGTCCTGCAACAGAAAGACCTGATGAGCGAGGAAGACCTGGCGGTGAATGTGAGCGGCGTGGTCAATCATGCGCAGAAAAAAGGCATCGGCGAGCCGAAAATCTTCGCCGTTTCCGCCAAATTGGAGCAAGAGTTAAATGGCGCAGGAGTCGGCAGGGACAGCGGTTTTGCGCCATTGCGCCAGTATATTTTGGAAAATATCACCGGCGGGAAAGCCCCGGTTTTGAAGCTGCAAAACAACCTCGACACCAGCCGCAACATCAACGAGCGCATTTTCAAAGGCTTGCTCGACCGCAAAAAACAGTGGCAGGCAGACGTGAATTTCCGCCGGGATATTCAGCAAACGCTTGAAAAACAAGAGGCTAAATCGAAGCGCCAGGTGGACATGCTCGTTGAAAACCTACTCGCAGGCTACGACCGAATCACCCTCGCCACCGGGCAGGAACTCGACGACGGGCTTTCCTTTTTTAGCCTTTTAAAACGCAGCATCGCAGGCATTTTCAGTAAAAAAGCCAGCGCCAAAGAATGGCTCGAAACCCTCGCCCAAAACCTCGACCGTGACCTGCACCTCGAACTGCAAAACAAGCTCAACGAGAACCTAGCCGACCTCGCCGACAGCATCCAGCAAATGGCAAAGCTGATTGACCTGAAAATCCACGCCAGCCAAACCATCCTGCGCAACAACCACGAGATTTTCAGCGACATCGCCGAGCGCCGCAGCAACGTCTTGCGGGAATTGCAGGACACGTTCACCCGCTTCCTCAGCCGCCCGGAAAACTTCGCCGCCGAGGAGCTTTTTCCCGACCGCAAACCCGTGTCGCCGTCGCTGGCATCGGGCAGCGGCTTGGCGGTGGTTGGAATTTTGCTCGCCGCACTCACCAAGGGCGTCGTTTTCGACGTGACAGGCGGTGTGCTGACGACCATCGGTGTCGTGTTTGCAGGCGTGACTTCTACGCTGAAGCGCAAGAAAATACTGGATACTTACCAATCTGAAATTGCCAGAGGCAGGTCGAATCTGGAGGAGGAATTGACCGGCAAACTGAAGACCTACGTGACCGTTTTGAAGGAAAAAATTGACGACAACTTCGATGATTTCGACGCGATGCTGGAGCGGGAGGAGGGGCAGGTTTTAAAATTGGAGGAGCGGCATGGGAGCATCGAGCGGCGGCTTTTGGAAGTTGAAAATCAATTAGTTTAGAGTTGGTTGAAACCTCTCACGGACAACCCCCAACCCCTAAAGGGGAGCCGACCCTGCTAAAATTTTACAGTTGAAACAATGCTTGGCTGTAAAATTTTAGCAGGCTCAACTCCCCTTTAGGGGTTGGGGGTGTGGGCGAAGTGGCTCCGCTTTAAAATCAAAAGTCCACTCTCAAAACTTATCCGGAAACTGCGTAGCAATCCCCTCCGAAAGCATGTCCGCCATCTCCATGATTTGAGCAAAAATCTTGTCGTAAGCAGCCACGTCGGCGGCATAGTCCCCAGTCAGGCGGGCGGTTGCTTCTTCCAGCGTCAAATCCAGGTGCTCTTTCATCATGGCTTTCATGTGGGCGAGTTCCCAATTTTCCGGGTTGGCATTGCTGAGGAAGGTGGCAATTTCATCAGCGTTGACGTACCAAGCGGCGCTTGCCGCTTCAAATGCAGGCGTGTTGTCGTTGACCGCAGCGGTGAGAATATCGGCGGCGAGGGTGATATGCTCTTTGAGCAAAACGGTCAGGGTGTCGCCTGCTGCATTGCCGTAGTAAGGCTTGATGGCATTGCCGATGTCTTCCTGGTTTTCGAGCAGGCGGTTCACGGCTTCGGTCTTGCCGGGAGCGTCGTCCACAAAGTTGATAATCACGTTGCGAGTCCACGAAACGTGGTCGCTCCACAAGTCACGCATGGCATGGTTGAACTCCTGGTATTGCAGGCTTTCCAGCACATTGACTTCGTCGTCGTCGCAACTGGGAATGGTGAGCAGCGCAATGGCTAAGGCGAGAAAAATGCTTGCTTTTTTCATGGCAATTGATTTTGAGAGGTGAATAGCGGAGCCATCGTATTTAATCAAATTGTCTTTTTGGAAAGAACCCGTCAAAATTTCATCGTGAAATGGCGAGGAGGCTTTGATTTAAGGGGGGAACGAATGGAAAAAGTGCAGGTTCAACTGCTCGGCTTGGTTGATTTTTGGGCGGGGTGGCTTCATTGGGGGGCGGAATTAACCTTACCGTCCCGAGCACTCGGGACAAACTTTCGGAAAGGTGGGCTTCGCCTTCAAACGAGTCGCTCGGTTTTTCTCGACTTGTTGGAAAATTTTCCCTGAATTTTTATTGCTTGTTGGAAATTTTTCCTCAAAATTGCTCAAAATACCAAGCTTCATGGAAAAAAATCCATCCACCGCTTTGCCGGAAATCATTTTCGGGACTTCCGACAAGCGCCTTTCCAATCAAATTTCCCGGCTCGAAAAAGCAGGCAAGCTGCGCAAAATCGCCCCCCGTCTCTACACTTCCAACCTCGACGATTCGCCTGAAAACATCATTCGCCGCCACCTTTTCCCGATTTTGGGGAAGTTATTTCCCGGCGCAGTTTTGAGTCATCGCTCTGCGCTGGAATTTCAGCCGACCCCATCCGGGCAGGTTTTTCTGACCTATTCCTACACCAAAAAAATTTCGCTGCCGGGTCTGACCATTCAACTATTGGCAGGAAATGGCGCAGTTTCAGGGGACAATCCGCTTACGGAAGGGCTGTTCGCTTCGCAACTCGAAAGGGCTTTGCTTGAAAATTTGCAGCCTGCCCGCAAGGCATCGGGCGAACCAAAAACGCTGCCTGTTTCCGACCTCGAAGACCGGCTCGAACAGGTCGCCAGGGTGCAAGGCGAGCAGGCGCTCAATCGCCTGCGAGAAAAGGCAGCGCACCTAGCAACCGAGTTGAACATGCAGGCGGAATTTCAAAAGCTGAACAAAATTATCAGTTCGCTTTTGTCGTCGGCTCCCGCCAAAAATTTGACCTCGCCGCTCGCCATCGCCCGTGCATTTGGCGAGCCGG
>CAZHLB010000130.1:8150-11781 GCA_964533005.1 uncultured Saprospiraceae bacterium | reverse complement strand
GGGCTTGCGAATGCGTTGGTTTGGCCCGCCGTTTGGCCACTGGCAATTCATGGTTTGGGTCAATTCACCAAAACCGGCTCGGCTTTGCTCATCATGGCAATTGCAGGCGGGGCGCTGTTGCCTTTGCTTTATGGTAGGTTGGCTGATATCGAAGGCATCGGCACCCGGCAAGCGTATTGGATTTTGGTGCCTTGCTACCTTTTCATCTGGTTTTACAGCGTGAAAGGGTACAAGATGGCGGCGTGGAAATAGCCGTACTTTCTGCAAAACCAGCAAGTTGAGGTCGCAATTTGCGACCTCAACTTGCAGTCCCCAAAAAGAACCGTCAACCTGAAACAGGGTGGCGAAAGACAAGGAAGAATGCCTTTCGCTGTCCTGAAAAACTATGAAGAACGCATGTTTTTAGCACCGCTGAACGCCGACCACTTTTTCAGAAAAGCATTTTCCGACCTGAACACTGCCAAAGCATTTCTCCAAGACGTGCTCGGCGTTGTCATCGAGGACATCAAGCGATTGCCGCTCAAAAAGAAGTTGAGCGACGACGCCGTCGTCGTAGAGTTCGACTTCCGCTGCATCATTGACGGACAACCTGTCATCATTGAAATGCAGCGAGGTTACCTCGACGATGTCGTGCTGCGATTTTACCTGTATTTCGCTGCCTGCACGGCGCTTCAACTGGAAAATCTGCCTTTGAAAGAAGTGACGACCCGGCGAGGCAAGCTGAAAAAAGTAGCGAGCTACGAAGGGGTAGAACCCGTCATAACCCTGATTTGGATGGCGGAAGACTGCTTGGGCACCAGTGAAAATTTCTTGAGTTTCAGCATGTTGCCAGAGGCAGTGGCGAGTTTTGTAAAAAATGAGGAAAATTGGATAAACCAGGATTGGCAACACCTGGCACGGCAGCGGGAAAAATTGTTGGCAATGCTGAACAACCAGACCAAGTCAATGGGTTTTCTAAGCAAAAACAGGCTTATTTTTGCTTTCCAGAAAAACATCGTGAAGAACAAACCAGCCTCCCCCTATTTCAAATGGTTCGACTTTGCGGAAAAAACCAGGAATCATAACAACCGCAAGGAGGACTTCAAGCAATACTTAAATGATAAAGACATGAATTCAATCATTCAGCGCATCAACCAGGAAGTTCTCGACGAGGAGGACTTCAGCTACATTGAAGAATTTGAAACGGAGCGCAGGGCTGGCAGGGTCGAAGGCAGAGAAGAAGGCAGAGTGGAAGGATTTGAGGAAGGCTTAAAAATTGGCGAAGCAAGAGGCGAAGCAAAAGGCGAAGCAAGAGGCATCGAAATAGGTGAAGCAAAAGGCATCGAAATAGGTGTCGCCAAAAACAAGGCAGAGGAACAGGAAAAACGCCGCCAGGAAAAGCTTGAAATCGCCCGCACGCTGAAGCAAAACGGCGTGGCAATCGAAGTCATCATGACTGCAACCAAACTTTCCAGAAAAGTGATTGAAAAATTGTAGCTGCCTAGAACCTGCCGCTACCTCGCCGGAGCCAACGGCTTCAGCGTCATCAAAGATTCACCCGTATGCAATTCGTTGAAAATCATTTAGAAACAAGTCGTGATGCTTTCCTCATCTCCACCGACCCCGCCCGCCTTGACCTTGCAATCATCCACGCTTTCCTGACGCAATCCTACTGGGCGGCAGGCATTCCACCATCCATCGTTGAAAAATCCATCCGGCATTCCTTGTGCTTTGGCATTTATCACCACGAAAAGCAAATCGGTTTTGCCAGGGTCATCACCGACCGGGCTACCTTCGCCCACCTGGCGGACGTCTTCATTTTGGAACCCCACCGGGGTCAGGGTTTGGCAGTCTGGCTCATGGAATTCATCATGGCGCACCCGGAATTGCAGGGCTTGCGAGCCTGGAGCCTCGGCACGAGGGATGCACACGGGCTTTATCGCAAATTCGGCTTTGAATCCTTGCCTAACCTCGATACTGCCATGCGGAAATACAACCCCGACGTTTATCTGAAACAAGCGTAGCTTTTGACACTGATACCACTGATTTGATTGATTCACTCTGAAATGAAAGTCAGTGCAAATCAGTCCAGTCAGCGAAGTCAGTGTCAAAAAAAATCCGTCTCATGCGCACCATCATTATTCTCCTCCTCACCATGTTTTTCTACCAATCATTCTCTCAAGAACCGACCTCCTACCAGACCCCGCCGCCGGCAATCGCTGACCTCATCGAGGCAGCGCCAACGCCTGCCGCCTTCCTCAATCCTGCTCAAAATCAAATGCTTTTGCTCGACCGCCCCAGCCTACCGCCCATCGAAGAAGTGGCGCAGGAAGAACTACGGCTGGCGGGCGCTCGCATCAATCCCCGCACGAATGGGCAAAGCCGGTCTTCCTATTTCATCGGAATGAAATTGCTGCCGGTCAGCGGCGGCAAGGAAATTCCCGTGACTGGTTTGCCGGAAAACCCAAAAATCGAAAGCCCGTCTTGGTCGCCCGACGGCTCGACGGTTGTTTTTTTGAACACGGTTGCCGACGGCATCGAATTGTGGGCGGTGGATGCGGCAAGCGCCAAAGCCCGCAGGCTTGCCGGGTCGGCGGTGAACAATGCGGTGGGCGGAGCTTACGGCTGGTTTTCCGACAGCAAAACGTTGATTTTCAGGCAGGTGACGCCCAATCGTGGCGCCGCTCCAACTGCGCCGCCCGTGCCGCCGGGGCCCAACGTGCAGGTGAGCGAAGGCAAGGCAGCGCCGGTGCGCACCTTCCAGGATTTGCTCAAAAACAAGCATGACGAGGCGCTTTTTGAATACTTCTCAAAATGCCAACTCATGCTACTCGACCTGGCGACCGGCAAGACGACGCCCTTCGGTTCGCCCGGAATTTTTGGCGGCGTCGGCACTTCGCCGGATGGCAATTTCGTGTTGCTGACGGAATTGAAAAAGCCGTTTTCGTACATCGTGCCGTTCAACGGTTTCCCAAAAACGGTCAGCATTTATGACCGTTCCGGCAAGTTGGTGCGCCAAATTGCCGACCTGCCCGCCGCCGAAAACATTCCGAAAGGTTTCAACGCCGTGCCAGAAGGTCCCCGCAGTTTCACCTGGCGCAGCGACGTTCCCGCTACGCTTTTTTGGGTGGAAGCGCAAGACGGCGGCGACCCAAAACGGGAGGCTGCCGTGCGGGACAAGCAGTTTTTCCTCGAAGCGCCTTTCATCGGGCAAGCGAAGGAAGGCATCTCCTTCAACCTTCGCTACGCAGGCGTGACCTGGGGCGACAACAACCTGGCGATGGCTTACGAAAGTTGGTGGCAAACCCGCCGGGAAGTCACTCGTCGTTGGCAACCCGGCAACCCGCAGGCGCAACCGGAAGTGATTTTCGACCGCTCCTCGGAAGACAATTACACTGACCCCGGCAGCTTTGAAGTCAAGCCAAATCAATACGGTCGCACGGTGCTGATGACTGCCGATGGCGGCAAATCGCTGTTCCTCACTGGGCAAGGCGCATCGCCGGAAGGCAACCGCCCTTTCGTGGACAAATTCGAGCTGGCGAGCAAAAAAGCAAGCCGTCTCTGGCGCTCCGAAGCACCGTATTACGAGCAACCGATTTCCATTTTGGATGAAAAACAAGGCATCCTGCTCACCAGCCGGGAAGCCAATTAC
>CAZHLB010000130.1:0-8140 GCA_964533005.1 uncultured Saprospiraceae bacterium | reverse complement strand
CGAGCAGCCGAACTACTTTTTGCGCAATCTGAAAAGCGGCAAGCTGACGCAAGTCACGCATTTCCCAAACCCCTTCGAGTCGCTCAAAGGCGTCAAAAAAGAACTGATAAAATACAAGCGCACCGACGGCGTCGAAATGACCGGCACACTCTACCTGCCCGCTGGCTACGACCCAAAACGGGACGGCAGGCTGCCGGTGCTGATGTGGGCATACCCTCAAGAATTCAAAAGCGCCGACGCCGCCGGTCAAGTGACCACTTCGCCCTACGAATTTATCCGGGTGAGTTGGGCAAGCCCGGTGCTTTGGGTGGCAGCAGGCTACGCCGTTTTCGATGACGTGGCAATGCCCATCGTGGGCGAAGGCGAAGCCGAACCCAACGAAACTTTCATCCCGCAACTGCAAGCCAACGCCGAAGCCGCCGTCAAAACCATCGTTGACCTCGGCGTAGGCGACCCGCAAAAAATCGGCGTCGGCGGGCATAGCTACGGCGCATTTATGACCGCCAATTTGATTGCGCACTCGGACCTGTTCAAGGCGGGCGTCGCCCGCAGCGGGGCGTACAATCGCACGTTGACGCCGTTCGGTTTTCAGTCGGAGGAGCGCACGTTTTGGGAAGCGCCGGAGGTGTACAACCAAATGTCCCCGTTTAATTACGCCGACAAAATCAAGGAGCCGCTGCTGCTCATTCACGGCGAGGCGGACAACAATTCCGGCACTTTCCCGATGCAAAGCGAGCGGATGTTTGCGGCGATGAAAGGGCACGGAGCGAACGTCCGGCTGGTACTGCTGCCGCACGAAAGCCATGGCTACCGGGCGAAGGAGAGCATTTTGCACACGGCTTGGGAGATGAATACGTGGCTGGAGAAATACGTGAAAAAGAACGGGAGCACGACGCCTTGAGACTTGGCTTTGAAGCACAATAAAAGGGCGGCAGCGTTTCAAACGCTGCCGCCCTTTCTATTGCCTGCTGCGGTATTTGAAAGGAGGGAACCTCTAAAGATTCTTCTCTAAAAACGCCCGCCGTTTTTGACTTAGTAACGTGCGAAAAATAACATGGTGTGAAATAGACTTGAGGCTGTCTCATAAGTCAGTTTTTGAAAAACCACGCAGAATTAATTTCAACACATAGTCACATAGTGCCACATAGATTTGGGCTATGTGGCACTATGTGACTATGTGTTTAGAAAAAATTCTGTGCTCATATTTTCAAGTTGACTTATGAGACAGCCTCAAGTCTTGGCTTCGAATATCTGACAAGTTATTTTTCACACGTTCCTTAAATCACAATATTCGAGCCTCGTGAATTGGCTTGCTCCTGGTCGGGCAAAAGCTTGAAAAGATAATATTGCCCCTTCCGTTTTTTAAGAAAAAATATAGCGCCACGCTCATCCCACAACCGCCGAACCTTGCCAGCGAGCACATCTGCTTCTTGAATATTCAATTCATTCGAAAGCACTTCCCGGAAAATGACCTTTTCCGTGCGGGCTTTTTTGTTGGGCGAGATGCTCGATGGATTGGCTCGTGACAACAGGTAATCTCCTGCTTGACGATAAAGGAAATACGCCTTTTCATCATCGCCTTTCAATTGTTGAACCTGGCTGACGGCATCCGGCTGGGGCGAGACGTTGAGTCTTTTTTCCTTGTGAACGATTTTCGGTTCGGGTTGAGCCGGCTGTTCAGCTGGTCGTTCGCCAAGCGGGGAAACATTCAGCTTGAAATCGCCCAAAAATTGGTAATAACCGAATATCAGCAACAGCGTCAGCAACAAAGCAAAACCTGCTAAAACTTTAAATTTCAGGAAGAACATTTGGAACTGAATAGCCAAGGCTGATTTGGCGGCATCATCAATCGGCCGGCTGATATTCATGAGCCAGCGAAAGAAGAAGTAAAAAAGGCAAACCAGGGAAATAATCAGAAGGGTAACCATGACTTCATATTTTTAATGATTGTGTTCCCCAAACTTCGGCTTGTAAAAGTTATCCAGAATTATTTGCCTTATTCGCTGGGCTTGCCACTTAAATATTTGAGCATATCCATGCTCAACCGAAGCGAAAAAAACAGCCTTTATCTCAAAGCCATATCCGGTGGATTTGGGGAAACAAAGCAGCTATATGATTTGAAATTGCCGCTTTATTTGCTTGACGTGAATACGTGAGCCATGAATAGCTTTTAACGTGAATTCGGAGCGCACTACGTTGATTAAATGATTGAAGATTAGTGATTATATCATGAACTTGTGGCAGGAAAAAGGAGGAGAAAGCTGAAAATAAGAAGCCTTGAAAATTGGCTCCGTCGAGCAACTTAAAGGACAGCGGCGGCTGCCTTTCAAAATATCCGTCAAACAGTTTTCAAAGTCTCAAAACGGTCTCTTCCAAAATCTGCCGCAACTCCGGATTTGAGAAATCCGCCAAATCCACGCAGCGGGCAAATTCCTTTTTCAGCTCCAATTGGCGGGCAATTTTGTCGGCAGTTTTCAACTTCTGGCGCACCAGGGTTAAGTCCACTTTCGAGCGGAAACGGAAACGGTCTTGCATGAAAGATTGCAATTCGGCTGCTTTTCCCGATTGGGTTGCAGCCTTCAATTTCAGTACGTGATTAAACTCTTCGAGCAGGTAGTCGAGCGCCTCGATGTCCCGCCGGTTGGTTTGTTCGGTTTCCAGGTTAAAACCTACGCCACGTTCCTGCGCCAGCCAACGAATTTCTTCTTCCAGCAAGCCTGAAGTCAAATACCTGCCTCGCTCCACATCCTCTTTTTTAGGAATGTCTTGTTGAAAACTCAGGCAAAGCGTTGTGTTGAACAGCAGTTTGAGGGTTTGCAAATCGTGGCTGCCAGACAATATGGCTGCCCCGATTTTTTCCTTCGTCCAATCTAAAAACCAAAGAGCAAGGGCAATGCGCCGCCCGATAAGTACCCTTTCCCGAAATTTTGCCAAGGCTCCCGGCTCTTGAGGAGGCGCTTTAAACGTGCCCAAAAATGGGGTTTCGGGGTTCGCTTTGCCTGCAACCGCATTTTCTACGAAACCGGTGGCGACGGCATTGATAAATTCTTCGGCTTGCTCGTAGTCGGACGCCAGCAAATGTTCCCGGTAGTAAAGTGACAAGGGTGCGCCGAAGCGGGACTGGTTTTGCGTTTTCCAGGAGGCAGCCGTTGGGCGATTTCTCGACTTGAAAAACATGGCGTCGCCTTCCTCCCTGATTTTTTGCACAAACAGGTTCATGCCGCCCGGCGCTTCCATCACGTCCGGTTTGTAATATGCGCCCAGCGGCATCCGGTGACGTTGTTGCCGCAGGTGAAGCAGCCGTTTTTGGGCAGAAGTAAGGGCGAAAAAGGAAAGATAATTGGGCATGTTGCGAGCCATAGCCAGCACGTCGCCGCCCTGCATGGGTTGCCAAAGCCCGGTGCTTTCGTCCTTGAGGCGAAGGTCGCAGACCAGCACGGTGATGGTGTTGGTATTTTCATCTTCCTCCAGCCATCGTTTTGCCTCTTTGGCATTGGAAACCAGTATGCAATGCGCTTTATTTCGCTCGAAGCCAGCCTGCAATGTTTGGCGTCCCAGCGATTCATCTTCCACAATCAAAGCCTTCCATTTCGTCCAGGCAAACAAGTGCGATTCCTCCTGTTCCGGTTCGGGAGCCAGGCTTGCCAATTCGCCGGCAATGCGGCTGACGGCATCTTGCGTCCTCCCGCTGCCGCCAGGGTTCGTTTCTGATATAACCTGTTGGGTAATGCGCTCCTGGATGGTGCCGAGCGCCTCTTTTTTTTCGGGCAGCAAACGAACTAGGTGGAAAAAAGCGCCTTGAATCGCAGCTTTCAAGCGTCCCTGCTGCTTGTGCGCAGGTTCGGCGAGGTCGAGCATGACGCTGTTTTTCAAATCGTGAACAACTTCTTGTACCAGCGAGCGCAGGTGAATGAGCGAGTCTTTGACGTCTTCCCAAAATTCCTGACTCATTTGCCCGGCAGGCAGTTGCCGCAGGGTTTCCAGGCTGGCGGGCAACTTGAGCAGTTGGTGAAAATGAGATGCCCGGAGCAGTGCGAAGCGAAATTCGGCAGGCTGAAAAAGGTGGATGGAGAAGAGCGTTGCGAAAAAAAAAGTGGCATCGAAGCCCTTGCTGCCGCAGTTTTCGGGCAGCGTGAAAACCATAAAACTCGCCCGGTTGCTTGCCGAGCCAGTCCAGTTCCACCAGGATGATGCAACGGCTGAAATTTTCCCAGTGGGCATCCGGTAGAATCGAAGCGAAGTCATCTTCGGAGCTGAGAATGACCGATTCCTTAGACACTTTCGGCGCAATGTGCCGGAAATACAGTTCTGTGCGAGCATCGCACACCACAAGCAGCAAGTTTTTCATTCAGGCAGGATTTGATTCCGCAAGGCTTGCCAGAGCCGTTCCCATTCCGGATGAAAGGGCGTCAGGTCTGGCTGGCGTTCCAGCAGGGCAAGCGCCTCTTGGCGGAAAGTTTTCAACTGTTCTGCAAACTGGGGGTGGTCAGCCAATGAAAGGGAGAGCAAGACGGGCTTGGAAGGCATCAGCAACTGTTTGAGAAGGGCGATTTTTTTGTCAACAAGAGGGTCGTGCGAAGGCGGCAACAAAAAAGCAGGCGGCAGGATGGTTTCTCCATTCAAGTATGCGAGCAATTCCTTCGCTTCATCCGGTGTCAGGAAATTGCCATCTACGATGGGTCGCCAAATGCGCAGGTCAGCCTGCGGGATGAAAGGGTCGTAGCCTCCATTGCCGCCGTACCAAACCCGGTTGGTGCATTCCAGCTTGTCCATCAAGTCAGCGTCCCCGCTGTGCAGGAGGGCAAGGTTGAAGAACGAATCCCCGCCGGGCAGGTCTTCTTCATCCGGCGTTCGCTTGATTCTCAGTACAGCACTTTCTTCGAAATCAAAGAAGAAAAGCTCTACGTGCGCCGGGAATGCTTTGAGCATTGCCATCGGGCGGCTGGAGTTTTTCATCCGGTCAATGCAGATAACTTTAGTTGGGTTTTGCTCCATGTCCAAATTTGATTCGAATGACGTTTTCCGAAGCATTGCCTACCCAGTTCAGGCTGGGACCGTAACGAGGAGCGTAAATTATGCCATCCCTGGCTTCTTTATTGACGTCGCAGACTTGGCTGGCGAGCAAGAATTCGACTATTTTTTTGGCAGAGGAACCGCTTTCTTCCTTGGCATGGAAGACCATTTTGCGGTATTCTGCCGCAACGGAACTTGCCAGGTCAGCGGCATTCATTTTGAAATCCATGCAAAAGCCATTTTGGTCGAGCCATACTTTATGCAGCAAGTCATCTTCCGTCTGCTCATCGGGATGGTCGTTTTTGGCGAGCGCCATGACCATTTCATACAAGGCATGCACCGTCTTGCGAAAGGCGGTCTTGCTTTGAGGCGGGGTCACTAAGTTGTAGCGAGCCATTTCCTTGCTCTTGCATTCCTGTACTAGTTTGATGAAATAAGTGTTCGCTTTTCCTTCTTTTTCAAACCTGCGCCGGTAAGCCCCCCAACAGATGAACGCTGCTCCGAGGACGGTCAACCCCGGCGAATCTGAAGTGCCCAGGGTTTTCAGACACTCGCAGATGGCACAGCCGTTGTGAAAATTTCCGCCGGGTCGCAGGTTGAAGGTTTTTACAAAACTATCGGGGTCGCAGCCCAGAAATTTGCTCACGAAGGGAATCTGAATGGGCATGTCCCACTCCAAATCCCATCTGTTTTTTACTTTGTAATCATCCAGTTTGTTGACGTTGTCCCAATTATGAAAAGCGTGAATCGTGAAGCGACTCATAGAGTCGAGGAAGTGGGTGAGCAAGTCCTGGCTTGCGTAAGTGTTGAGCCAACGTTCGTGGCTTTTGCTGACTACGGTGGGGCAATCCGTGTCGAGCCTTCTATCTACGAAACTCCAATTTTCCGCCACGATTCTATCGTCTCGCTCGGCGATTTTGTCTTTTGCCGTCAGGTTGTTCATCCTGGCGCTAATCATGGTGATAATTCTGCGAAGTGGTTTGGTGTCCTTTGCGGGAGCAAAAAAAGCTTTTGCTTTATCGAGCAAAATGCCGTCTAATTCATGATACCCGCCCAAAACGTCAATCTTGACGTCCAGCAGCAAAATGGCATCTGGCGAGCACAAGCGGTCGAAAGTTTCAGAGAAGGAGGCTTCGTCCGTGCAGTTATAATAGGAAGCGACGCCCGTAACGTAGGTAGGCATCTTGGGGAAAGGCTCGATTTCTTTGATGAATTTCCTGGGGTTTTCTTCCCCTTGCCAACAGTAAATCTTAGCATCGGGAGCTTCCTGCTCCGGGTGAATCCAATGGATTTCATCCCCGTGATGCTCCTTGAGAATGTAGGCAATTAAATATTCCGCTTTGCGGCGCTCGTCTTCGACGATGAGCCACCTTCGGGAGGCGGCGTCAGCAGGTTGAGTTTTAAAATGGGAAGGCGCATTTATCATAGGAGTCTATTTGAGAGTGAATTAAAATAAGACTTCAAATCGTCAGGTTTTGGCGCAGGGGCAGAAAAGATGTGCTGGAAGGGAAGGCTGAATTTAGTTATCCAGATTTCTTCCGGTTGCCCTCCCAGGGTATTCATAAAACGGGCTTTTTCTTCCTTTTCCTGCTGCTGGGTGGGATTGAAGACTTCAAATTTTTCAAGTTTTCCTTTCACCTGGAGCAAACAGCTTCTCAGTACCGGTTCGGTGCCAAGTTGTTTTTGGACTCTCGCCTGACCGGGTTTGCAGGGGTTGACAAAATTGAAAATGAGGTTGTTCTGGTCATTTTCGTCGAGGCTGATTTCCAGCAAAGAGGGACCCCTGGCATGCTCGAAAATATTCGTCATGGCAGCGAGCATCATCTGGAGCATGACGTTGTGGTGAGTGGCGGCGATTTTATCCATCGGCTCCCTGACTCGCTTGAGTCTCAATAATTTAGCTTGTGGCGACAGATTTAGATTCATGGGTTTGGCTTGACGCAACTCCGCCAGATGGGCGTCAAAATCATGGCGATAATTCAAGGCTTTTTCCAAGCCGGTAGGTTTTTCTGCGCCCTTCATTTTCTTGCCGACCGATATTTTTTCCGACAAATCCCGGCAAGTGGTCAGCACCTCTTCCAAAGTTGCGTTTTCAGGCAGCCCGTCAAAAATTTCATTCGCACGCCAGCCAGCCCAAACCATGAGCATGTAATACCAAGCTTCGAATCGCTCCGGGGTGGGTACGAGAAGCCATTTTTTGACTTCTTCAGGGTCAAAATCGAATTTGCCCACCGGCATGTTTGCGCACATCGCCTCGATGACAGCCTTCGGGTCGCCGTCTTTCTTGAAAAAATCCTCGATGGTGGCATTGGAAAGATTGAAGATGTTGTCAATCACTTTGGTCAGTTCATGGCTGAAGCTGTTGATGTTGAAATACATGGACTGCCGGTTGACTTCCTGTTTGATAATCTCGCCATAATATGCCTGGTCGAGAACGGGATTGACCAGCGTTCTGAAAAAATTATAAGTGCGGAATAGCTTTTTAAAGGAGGCATTCGACAACTCGTTGGCGTAATACGAACTGCGGCTTTTTTTGATGAAATGCTTGCCTTTATGCACGAACCAAATCGGGCGCAGGGTCAGCAAGACGAAAGCGATGCCCGATTCTTCGCGGGAGTATTCGCCTTTAAGTTTCAAGTTGAATTTGGTGCTCTCGGAATTCCACAGGCAAAGCGCAAGGTGCTGTTTGGGAAAGTGAACGGGCCCGCAAGCCACTTCATAATAATAAGGCAACAACGGGAACCGGCACCGGCGATGCAAATCGGCGAGCAGGTTTTGCAGGGTCTCTTCGGTCCTGCCTTGCCGCAAGGCTGGTTCCAGCAGCCATGCTTTGACCACTTTGCGGATGCATTTGTCGAGCGAAAAATCACGCTCCATGGCTGCGGGCGTCGGATTGTAATTGAAATAATCAGCGTTTTTGCCGGAATCGAAATATACCTCCGCTCTTTTTTCAGCTATGTAAAGCCGCATCAGCACGTCTTCCGACTTGAAATCATCTTCAGGAAAACAAGGCTCGAAAATGGAGTCGGTAGGTTCGGATGCCACAAAATTGTGGCTTTTCCAGCCCAACTGTTTTTGAGCGATGAAAATGCAATAGCGGATAAACGGCAGCAATTCTTCATTAAAA
>CAZHLB010000129.1:9181-11783 GCA_964533005.1 uncultured Saprospiraceae bacterium | reverse complement strand
ATAATTCTTCTCTGGTGTTTATGTGTTTTTTCAAATAAAAAATTTAATTTTTTTTCTCTCCAAAAAACCCGTTTTCCACCTGTCAGCTTTGTGCCCAGGTCAGTCTGAACTATTTCCCATTTGAAAATATGAAGAAGCAAATTTTTCTACCCGGCTATTTGATTTTGTTGAGTTGGGGCGTTTGCCACCCGGCGCTTTTTGCGGGAAACAACTTCCCCGAAAGCCCCTTCGCACCCGAATTCATCCTGGCGTCCTCAACCCCCACGCCCCTCCCGTCCCACCATCAATTATCAATCATCAATCAACAATTAGACACGATTCCGCCCATCCAAGACCGCCGAGGCGACTTCGTCACCGACCCGAACAAGAACCCTTTCGACCTGAAAGACCCGGTGGGCGTGGAGCAAAACATCGAGTACGACCCGGTCAGCGGGCAGTACATCATCACCGAAAAAATCGGGGATGACTATTTCCGCCCGCCTACCTACATGACTTTCGAAGAGTTCATGGACTACCAGGCGAAGAAGCAGGAGCGGGATTATTTCAACGAACTGAACGGCTTGGGCGACACCCGCTCCAGCACCGGCAGGCTCGACCCGATTGCCAAGGTGGACGTGAAGAACCAGTTGATTGACAGGCTTTTTGGTGGCACAGAGGTGGACATCCGGCCGCAGGGAAACATTGACCTGACCTTCGGCGTGGAGTTTTCCAACACAAAAAACCTCAACTACAACCGGCGGCAGCAACGCCAGGGCGGTTTCGATTTCGACATGGCGATTCAGATGAACGTGCAGGGACAGATTGGCACGAAGCTGAAACTCGCCACCAACTACAACACGCAGGCGACTTTCGACTTCGACAATACCATGAAACTGGACTACGGCAATGCCCTCAACGACCAGTTCAGCGAGGACGATATCATCAAAAAAATCGAGGCGGGGAACGTGAGCCTGCCTTTGCGCAGCCAGTTGATTCAGGGCAGCCAGAGCTTGTTCGGTCTGAAAACGGAACTGCAATTCGGGCGGCTGCGGCTCACGGCGGTCGCTTCGCAGCAGAAGTCGGAGCGGGAAGAAATCACTTTGCAGGGCGGCAGCCAGTACCAGGATTTCGAGGTTTTTGCGGATGCTTACGACGAAAACCGCCACTTTTTCCTGACCCACTACAACCGCAACAATTTCGAGGAGGCGCTCTCCGAACTGCCGCAAATCAAGAGCATTTTCAAAATCTCGAACATCCAGGTCTGGATTACCAATACTCGTGGTCAATATGGCGATGTGCGGGACATCATCGCTGTCGCCGACCTCGGCGAGACCGAGCGTTTCACGAACAAGAACCCCGACATGCAGACGCCTTTTCAGCAGGAATTCGACCTCGAAGGCAAGCCGCTGCCGCACAACTACGCCAACCCCATCTATCCCACTTTCATCGAAGACTCCGACAACCTGCTCGTGGACAGGGCATCGAATGTGCTGAAAAACCAGCCTTTCAATTTCCAGCAGGGCAGGGATTTTGAAAAAGTCTCCGCCGTCCAGCTTTCGCCGACTCAATATACTTTCGACCCGCTGCTCGGCTACATCTCGTTGAACGTCACCGTGCAGCCCGACCAGGTGGTGGGCGTGGCTTTCGAATACACTTACCAGGACGAGAATTTCAAGATAGGTCAGCTTGCCGAGCAGGTGCCCTACAACGAGGACACGACCAAGCAAAACGTGCTGGTTGTCAAGATGTTGAAAAGCAGCACCCAGCGGGTGGACTTGCCTACCTGGGACTTGATGATGAAGAATATCTACTCCACCGGCGCTTACAACGTGGCGGAAGACGACTTCAAATTGGACGTTTTTTACGAAGACCCAGGCGAGGGGCAGAAGCGCTTTTTGGACGACCCGGGTCTGCCGCTGACCTTGAAAGGCAAACCGCTGCTCCGTGTCTTCAACCTCGACCGGCTCAACCGCCTGCGAGACCCGCAGCCCGACGGCATTTTCGACTTCGTGGAAGCCGTCACCATCAACAGCCGAACCGGGCGGGTGATGTTTCCCGTGCTCGAACCTTTCGGGCAAGACCTCGTGGACGCATTCGGCGGCGACCTCGCCACTGCCGCCAAGTACGCCTACCCGATGCTCTACGACTCGACCCTCACGAAGGCGAGGGAGTATCCCGAATTCAACCGTTTCACCATCGAAGGCACGTACAAATCCAGCGTGTCGTCGGAGATTTCGCTTGGCGCTTTCAACATTCCCGACAGTTCGATAACCGTGACGGCAGGCGGGCAGCGGCTGATTGAAGGCAGGGATTTCATCGTGGATTACAGCCTCGGCAAGGTCAAAATCATCAACAGTTCCATCCTCTCCTCCGGCGTCCCCATCAAGGTCAGTTTCGAGGACAACACGCTTTTTGGTTTTCAAACCAAAACGATGTTAGGCTTGCGGGCGGACTACGAACTGAACAAACACGTGACTTTTGGCGCAACCTACCTGCACCTGTTCGAGCGACCTTTCACGCAAAAAGTCAACATCGGCGACGACCCCATCAACAACCGCATCTTCGGGTTGGACATGAATTACTCCAACGAAGCGCCCTGGCTCACCAAGCTGGTTGATAAACT
>CAZHLB010000129.1:0-9081 GCA_964533005.1 uncultured Saprospiraceae bacterium | reverse complement strand
TGGACATGAATTACTCCAACGAAGCGCCCTGGCTCACCAAGCTGGTTGATAAACTGCCATTCATCAGCACGAAAGAAAAATCAAGCATCACTTTCTCGGCGGAAACGGCTGCGCTCAAGCCGGGTCACGCCAGAGCCATCAACCAGGAAGGCGACGACGGCGGCACGGACAAGGGCGGCGTCAACTACCTCGACGACTTCGACGGCAGCGGCGGCGAGTTCGACCTGAAAACGTTGTACTCGCCCAACGGCTGGGTGCTGGCGAGCATCCCGCAAAACGACGACGAAGACAACAACCCGCTTTTCCCGGAAAGCGACCTGAAAGACAGCATCCTGACCGGCGTCAACCGGGCGCACCTGAGTTGGTATCGCATGGATTTTGGCGCAGACGCCAACGAAAACGACCAGGTAAATCCTTACTCTTTGCGCATCCAGCGCCAGGAAATCGAGCGCAACTACACCCCGACCAACACCTACGGCAACACGTACGCCCAGGTTCTCGACCTGCGCTACGACCCCAAACGGCGTGGCTCGTACAACTTCGACGTGCCCAACGGAACGCCTGTTTCGGCAGGTCTCGACCCGCAGGATGGCTCGCTGCTCGAACCGCAAACCCGCTGGGGCGGCATCATGCGCAGCATTCCGACCAACGATTTCGAGGCGGCGAACTACGAGTTCGTTGATTTTTGGCTCATGTCGCCCTACCTCGACACCACTGGCGCAGACGCCGCCAACCCAGACGCCCTCGACGGCGGCATGGACGGCTACCTGTATTTCAACTTCGGCAGCGTCAGCGAAGACATCCTTCCCGACAGCCGCCGGATGTACGAGCACGGCATCCCGGTCAAGGATGGGCAGGAAAACCGGGTCGTCGAAACTGCCCTCGGCTTTGCGCCGCTTGCGCAGCAAATCACTGACGATTTCGACGTGAACGGCAACAACCGGGTCAAGCAGGACATCGGTCTGGACGGCATGAACGACCAGGGTGAGCGGGTAAAATTTGCCGACTACCTCACTGCCGTTCAAAATGTCGGCGGCGGATTTGCGGCGGCGGCGACCAACGACCCTTCCAACGACAACTTCCTCCACTTCGACGATAACACGTTGCCCGACGACGCTGGCATTCAACTGCGCTACGACCGGTTCGCAAAAACGGAAGGCAACTCGCCGGTGCAGTCGGGAAACAGCACCTTCACCACCGGCGGCACGCAGCGCCCCGACGTGGAAGACCTCGACAGCGACCGCACTTTGAACGAGACGGAAAGCTATTTCCAATACAAAATACCTATCGAAAGCGACCCCAGCGACCCTCGCCGGATGCGCACCGACAACAACCCGTTCATCACCGAATTCATCGAAAGCGAAGACGGCGGCAAACGCATTTGGTACCGCTTCCGCATCCCCTTGCAGTCGCTCCAAAACGACTCGTTTTTCAGCGCCGTCGGAGGCATCCGGGACTTCCGCAGCATCCGTTTTATCAGGATGTACATGAACGGTTTTGAAAAACCGGTGCCCCTGCGCTTCGGCACTTTGGAACTCGTGCGCAACCAGTGGCGGCGCTACTCGCAGGCGTTAGGCGAGCCTTGCGTGTCGCCCGACCCCAGCGAGTTGCTGTCGAAAGCCAGCCTCGAACTGACCAACGTGGACATCCAGGAAAGCAGCCGCAAATTGCCTTTCGGCTACATCCTGCCGCCCGGCATCAACCGGGAGCAGGCGGTCGGCGGCGTGAACACGAATGCGCTGCAAAACGAGGGCGCACTCAGCTTGCGGGTCTGCGATTTGGAGGACGGCGACGCCCGTGCGATTTACAAAAACGTGAACCTCGACATGCGCTATTTCAGCAAGTTGAAAATGTTCGTGCATGGCGAGGAGACGGAGTGCGGCATCGGTTATGATGAAATTCAGGACGGCGACCTCAGCGTTTTCATCCGCCTCGGCAGCGACTTCAAAAACAACTATTACGAGTATGAATTGCCGCTGAAAATCAGCACCGATTCGAGCGTGTCGTACAACGACGTGGACTATCCGAGGGTGGTTTGGCCCGTCGAAAACGACTTCGACATTGATTTTGAAGCCTTGAAAGACATGAAGCTGGAGCGCAACAACAGCGGCACTCCGCTCGGTCAGATTTACGAAAGCACCTTCCAAGACCCCGACCATCCCGGCGTCAAAATGCGCATCAAAGGCAACCCCAACCTCGGCTTGGTCAAGTCGGTGATGATTGGCATCCGCAACCCGCTCATTCCTGGCTCTGATGATTGCGACCCCAGCGACAAAAAGAGTGTCGAGGTCTGGGTGAACGAGCTTCGAGTTTTTGGTTTGGACGAACGGGGCGGCGTAGCAGGCATTGCGAAACTGGATATGCAATTAGCTGATTTAGCAACGGTTACGTTGTCCGGCAAAATGTCCAGCATCGGTTTTGGGGCGCTCGACCAGAAATTGGCAGACCGCAGCCAGGAACAAATCACGCAGTACGACCTGGCGGCGCAGGTGAAACTCGACAAGTTTTTGCCGGAAAAAGCGGGCGTCAGCATCCCGTTCTACTTCCAATATTCCAAGGAAGCCCGCAGCCCGAAATACGACCCGTACGACTTGGACATCGAACTGAAAGAGAAGCTGAACGCAGCCCCCGCCGCTCAAAAAGACTCGCTCCGGGAACAGGCGCAGCACGTGACGACCATCAAAAGTTACAACTTCACCAACGTCCGAAAAGAGCCGTCGCAGAAGGCTGGCAAAGCGCCGATGCCCTGGAGCATCTCGAATTTCAGCTTCACTTACGCCTTCGACGAGACGACTAAAAGCGACCCCATCATTTCGGAGGACAAACTGACCCGCCGCCGGGGTGCGATGGACTATTCGTACAGCCGCCCGGTGAAGTACATCGAGCCATTCAAAAAGGCAATCAAGAAGGACAAGTACCTGAAATGGCTGAAAGAAGTGAACTTCAATCCCCTGCCCAACTCCTTCAATTTCAGCACCGACCTCGACCGGCGATTTGGCAGGACGGTCTATCGTTTCTCCGGGACTGACCCGCTTTTCAACACGTATTACAACAAGCAATTCCTCTGGAATCGCACCTACGACTTCAAGTGGGACTTCACCAAAAACCTGAAAATGACTTTCAACGCCGACAATCAGGCAGCGATTGACGAGCCGGACGAGGTGAGAATGTACGAGCGAAACCGCCTGCTCAACCCCGGCGACCCGCTCTACATCGCCGACGTGAAAGAGTACCGCCAGGACTCGATTTGGCGCAGCATCAAGGATTTCGGCAGGACAAAAGGCTACCAGCATCAATTGAACCTGACCTACACCGTGCCGCTGAAAAACTTCCCGTTCCTCGATTGGGTGGGCGTGAAGGCAAGCTATCAGGCAACCTACAATTGGGATGCAGGCAGCCGGACGGAGAGCGGCATCCGCCTCGGCAACGTGATTCGCAACCGCCAGGGTCGTGAAATCAACGCCGACCTGGATTTTGAAAAATTGTACAACTACTCAGGCTACCTGAAAAAACTCAACACCAAAGCCCGCCCGAAAGGCGGCAAAGGTGGTGGCGGCAAAAATGACCCCGGCGACACGAACGACCGTGACCCAGGCGGCGGCGGCATGAATCCAAATGACAAAAGCGGCGGCGGCAAAGGCGGCGACTTGTCTGGCGGCGGCGGCAAAGACAAACCCAGCAAAGCTGACCGACAAAAAGCAAGGGAAGAAAAACGCCAGGCTGACCCCGCCAACCCCGGCGGTGTGCCCGACCCTGGAATGCCCGGAGGCAAAGCCGACCCCAGCGGCAAAGGCGACGTCGCAGGAGCAGACAAAGGCGGCAAGGCTGGCAAAGCCGACAAATCGAGCAAGTCGAAAAAAGACAAGGGTAAAAAAGGCGACGGCGAGCCAGGCAAACTCGAACGAGTGCTCATCCGCCCGCTGATGGTCGTGCGCAAGTTGCGGGCGAGCTACAAGGAGGATTTTTCCACGACCGTCCCGCATTACATGCCGAAAAGCGAGCTTTTTGGCATGGAGCAGTTCGAGTCGCCGGGCTGGGCATTCGTGACTGGCTGGCAGCCGAACATTCGCCAGGAAGATTATTACACCGGCAACGACTGGCTCTACGAAAACTACAGTTGGATTACCGAAGACCTCTACCTGAACCAAAACGTGCAGCAAACCTACGCCCAGCAGATTGACGTGAAACTGACGCTGGAGCCGTTCCCGGATTTCCGCATAGACGTGGAAGCGAACCGCAAAAAGGGGAAAAATCATAGCGAAACCTTCGGCAGGATTGACGACGCCATCAACGGGCAAGAAGGTTATTTCCACCAAAGCCCCCGTGATTTTGGCAATTTCTCGGTGAGCTACGCTGCGTTGAATACCTTTTTCAAGGACAGCCTCGAGTTGGAAGCACTGTTCAGGGAGTTTGAAGGAAACCGTCGCATCATTTCCGAGCGCCTCGGCACGGGCGTTCACGACAAGGAAATCGAAGCCAACGCAGGCTACACCAAAGGCTACGGTAGGGCGCAGCAAAACGTAGTGCTGCCTTCGTTTTTCGCTGCCTACACCGGGGAAGACATCAACACGATAAAAGTCAGCGACAACTATTTAGAAGACGTGCTGCTGAAAATCCTCCCCCGCCCGAACTGGCGGCTGACCTACAACGGCTTGTCGAAACTGGATATGTTCAAAGACATTTTCACCAGCTTCACCCTGACGCACGGCTACAAAGGCACCCTCTCGGTGAACAGCTTTCAGACCAGCCTCGACTACGAATTGGAGGAGCCGGTGCAGGCATTGCACGAGACGACCTTCAACTATTTTTCGAGATACGAAATCCCCGACCTGGTCATCCAGGAGCAATTCAGCCCGCTCATCGGCGTGGATGTGCGCTTGAAAAACGACATGAGTTTCAAGTTCGAGTACAAAGCCATCCGCACCCTGGCGCTGGAAGTGAGCCGCCAATTGGAGGAAACCAACGGCAGGGATTTCGTCGTCGGCTTCGGCTACAAATTGAAGGAAGTGAAACTCGGCATCTTCACCAAGCAGAAAAAAGGCAAGAAAAAAGCGAAGCCCGAAGACGAGAAAAAGAAACCCGGAAGCGCCTCCGGCGGCGCTCAGGCAGGCGACTTCGACTTCACCTTCGACTTTTCGCTGAAGGACGACCTGACCAAAATCCGCCCGATTTCGCCCGACCCGATTGACGTGGACGCTCGTGGCAATTGGACGTTGAGCATTCTGCCGCAGGCAACTTACCAGGTGAACAAGCAACTGTCATTGCGCTTTTTCTTCGATTACCGGAGGAATAAGCCGAAGACGGGGGGCGGGTTCGAGACGACGAATGTGCGGAGTGGGGTGACGGTGCGGTTTTCGTTGAATTGAGTGTGGGATTTGGATTTCGAGGAAACAGAAAAGGTCTTGGGTTCGCCCAAGACCTTTTTTCTTTTACTCAAGAATGTTCCACTTTTTCAGGAAGTCATCAAAAAGGAGGATTTTTCGATAGCCTTGTTTTCGAAGCCCTTCATGCAAGGCTTTGTCTTTGGTCACCAAAGCCACGTCCAATTGAAGTGAAAGTGCCAGGTAAGGAGCGTCTTTGGTGTCCACTTTCTCAAGCATTTGTGCCGCTTTGAGCGAATGTTCCTCAGAAAGAAAATATTCAGGGAGGATAGTTAGCTCTTGAAAAATTTCCAGCGAATACGCCCGAAGTTCTTCTTCGCTGAGTTTGGTTTTAGATAAAATGAGCTGTTCGTACTTTTTCACTTCGACAAGCACAAACTCAGGCGTACGGAAGCGGAAAAGCCTGACGAGGTTTTTGTGTCTTGCCTTGCCAGAAATCAAGAAACTCATTAGTAGGTTGGCGTCAAGAATGTACTCCATTCAATGCGTGGTTGATTTTTCTGTAAAAGTTTGCTTTCTCTTGCTCCCATGCGGCTTCTCTTGCTTTTTGCCATTCCGGGTCTTTGGACAGGTCAATTTCATTTGCGTCTTTGAGTAAATCTCGGGCTACAATTTTTATAGCAACCCTGTTGACCATCTCCTTCAAAAGTTTCTCAAACTCTTGAATACCAATAGTCTCGACTATCTCTTCTGGAACTTGGATATTGATTGATTGCATGATGATGGAATTTAAAAAATTAAAGTTTGAACCCGTCAATCGGCTCGTTGAAGTCAGGAGCCATGTAGGTTACAAAGCCTTTCATTCCTCCGAATTGGCGCTTTGGCACATCCAATTTTCGTTTCGGCACACTGGCAGTCATTTTCTGAACCAGCATTTTCAGTTCCAGCAATAAATCATCCGGGAACTTGTCTATTTCCCGAAACAAGAGGAGTTTGATTTCAGCAGCATTTATTGTTTCCATGATTTTCAAGACAAAAAATGAGTTGGAAAAGTTGGGACGTTCAAAAGTAGGGCTTTCCCTTCGATAATTTTTCTGCGTAGGTTTGTAAAAAATCACAAGCCAATGACCAGAATCACGCTTGCCGTTCAAAATTTAGAAGACCAGCAACTGCTTTTGTCATTAGCCAATCGGCTGAAAATGAAGGTGGTGGAAATCAAAGAGGAGTCTGTTTTGCCAACGAGAGAGAGCATTCGTCAAACGTTGTCAAAGCGTTTCATGAAACAATGCAACCAATTCGGGGAATTGCTTGCCAAGCCTGCCGACGCTTTGGAAAACTTTCAAAAAACACTCGCTTATTTGCCGGATGGCACTTTGGAAGACCTGGTTTTTAGCTTGACGGACAGTGGAAGCATTTATTTCCGGTTTCCCTTGCCTCAATTTCCCGACAGTGAAGTTCACCTGGAGGTTTTTTATGACCAAGATGACAGTGATGAAACGGAGGCAGTCGTGAACGTTTACACCAACGACAAAATAGCTGCAAAAAACTATGGCTCGTTAGCCAAAGCCTTTGAAACTATTCGTCAGGCAGGCGCTCAGCTTGAGCCGGTTGCCTAATTTTTGAGAAAATGACCTATCCGCAACGCCTCCTCCCAACCGATGCAGACCGCCTCATCGAAACTCCCAATCCGGCAGAACATCTCATCCGTTGGACACGACTTGAATTTCCGCTGAAAGATGAAACGGGCAATCTTTCTGCGCTTGCCATTGAGGAAAAGCGCCTGTTTCACTATTCAACCAACAAAATTCCCCGCTCGGAAATCGAGGATGTTTTCATTGAATTCATTGAAAAGTCGCCGTTTCTTGACCCTTGGGAACAAAGCATGTCGGCGCTGAAAATTGAGGAAACTGATTTTTTCAGGCAGGAAGACAGAGGTTTTTTCTTTCTGAAAATTGGCGCTTTGCAAAACCACATCGGGCGCTATCCTTTCCCCGCTGACAAAGCGGTTTTCAACTGCGAGTTTTTGGTCAAAGTCGTTCACGCTCCGTTGCGAGCTAATTTCATGCACTTCGAACTGCACATTTTTGACAGGGACGGCAACTTGCTTTCAGATGTTCAGAAGAAAGCCTGGCGGAAGATTATCGTTGCTGAGTTGCGGCAGCACCTTATTCGAATAGCCAAATTTGACCTGAAACCCTGAGCCTGGATTTCAGCAGTCTGCAAAGCTTTCACCCATAAAAAATGACCCAGGTTTTGAACTCGTCGGTAAAACTCTCAAACCGATGCTCCACCCCCGCCGGCACAAAAATCACATCGCCGGGCTGAAAAGGGCGGCGCTCGCCGTCGTTGAAAAACATGCCTGAGCCGCTGATGACGACGTACAATTCATCCTGCTCGTGCGGCTTCTGCAAGTCTGTTTTTTGAGGGGCATAAATTTCCACCTCTAAATTGCGGCGCTCCAAAACCGTGCGGAAAAGCTTGCCATCCGGTTCATTTGACAAAGCGGCGAGGGCTTCTTCGACGCTGATTTTCCAATTGACAGGCAAGGCAGGAACGTGGGCGTAGGGGTACGGAAAAATCTGCCCCAGGTGATGCTCCAGGTGCAGCAAGTAGTCTTCGATGAGCCACTGCAAAGTCACCTGTTCGCCGCCGTTGGGAAGCTGAACCGGTTGCTCCCATTTTGCCGAAGGCAGGTTTTCCAGCACCGCCACGATTTGCCGGTTCAGGCTCGCCCAAAGTGATGCGATTTGCCCGGCGGGCAAGGATTGGTATTGGTTCAGCAGCACCAGGTCGTCTTGCGGGTAGCGTTGAAATGAATAAGTGCCTTGCGCCAGTTGTGCGTAATAAAACCGCTGCCAGTTGTGCAGCGCCGAATCGCAGAGATGACCGAGGATTTCTTTTTTTGACCACTTGCCGGGGGCTGGTTTGTGCGCCAGTTCTTCGGCAGAAAATTGGTGCAGGCGCTCCGGCATTTGCGCCGCCAGTTGTTGAAGACGGGTGATGATGTGTTGCATGGTTTCAGCCAGATTCAAAGCTGACAGGTGGGAAACGGGCTTTTTGAGAGAGAGAAAATTTTATTTTTTTTTTTTATAAAAAAAAATTTCATTTTTTTCCGCTCAAAAAGCCCGTTTCCCACCTGTCAGCTTTTTGCCAAATCATAGATATCGTTCCCGAATCACGCCCAAGTGATGAATTTCATGCCCAGCGATAATCCACGCTGCCGCCAGCGGTGAAATGGGGTTTTCGCTGGCGATGCCAATCTGCTTCCAACCATCTTCCGGCAGGCTTAGAAACAGTTGAACCGTCGCCTCCCGCACCGCTTCGTACTCGGCAATGAGCGAGGCGGGCGAACGCAGGTCAGCTTGCGAAGCCGGAGTAAAAGCATTTTCGTCGAAGCTGGGCAAAGGCGTCCGGTCGTGGCGGGCAACCCGGAGCGCCCGGTAGGCAAAGATTCGCTCGGCGTCGAGCAGGTGTTGCACCAGTTCTTTGATTGACCACTTGCCGGGGGCGTAGCGGTGGCTCCATTTTTCTTCCGGTAGGCTTTTCAAAAAAGCCAGCGTGGATGCCTTCCCCTGAGACAACGTCTGCACGATGTCGCCGTCGGGGACTTTGCTGATGTAGGTGAGGTAGTACGAGCCGTGCTCGTGTGGTTGCGGACGGGAATTGGTCATGGTTTGCATTTGGAAAAGTTTATCGAACCGATTCGAGGCTGTATCATAAGTCGTTAGGCACGTCTGCAAGTCGCTTTTGTCATCCTCGC
>CAZHLB010000128.1:0-11807 GCA_964533005.1 uncultured Saprospiraceae bacterium | reverse complement strand
TTTTTGTTTTTTTTTTTTTTGGGGTTGCGCCCCCCCCCCCCCCCCCCACAAAAAAAAAAACAAAAACACAAAATCACGATACGTCAATGAGTTTCCTGTTTTTGGCTCTTTGAATCCAAATGATGATGCCGACGAGGAAAATGGCAGATGCCGGAAGCACCATCATGCCATTGGGCATGTACCATTTCATCCATGAAATGGCAGTGGTGTTGATGAGAAACTCGTCGGTCGAGCCGATGATTTTGAAGCCCCAGATAGCTCCTCTGCCAAAAAACTCCCGGATGACGGCGAGGACAATCAAAATCAAACCATAGCCTGCGCCGTTGCCGATGCCGTCCAGGAAGCTGCGCCAGGGGCGGTTCGCCATTGCATAAGCTTCGAGCCTGCCCATCACGATGCAATTGGTGACAATCAAGCCGATGAAAACGGAGAGTTGCTTCCAGGTCGGGTAGTTGTAGGCTTTGAGCATTTGCTCGACCACCGTCACCAGAAAAGCAATCACCACCAGTTGCACAATCATCCTGATTTGCTTGGGAATACCCTTGCGGATGAGCGAAATAACCAGGTTGGAAAAGCCCGTCACCAGCGTCACCGAGATTGCCATGATGAGCGCCGGCTCGACCATCGTCGTCACCGCCAGCGCCGAACAGACGCCGAGGATTTGCACGGTGATGGGGTTGTCATTGTTGATGGGAGCGACGAGAAGCTGCTTCTCTTTTTTGCCGAACCACTGCTCCGTTTCTTGAGCTACGGGTGCGGTTGCTGTTGCTTCTGCCATGATTTTTAATGGCTAATTGTTAATTGCTGATTGTTAATTGCCGGGCAGCAATTACCAATCAACAATTAGCTATTTTTTCTTCAATGTTTCAAAATAGGGCAGGTATGCTTCAATGCCATGCTGCATCATGTTCGCCACCCCGACAGAGGTGATGGTTGCGCCGGAAATGGCGTCCACCTGGTGTTCTTTGTCTTTCACGCCGCCCTTGACGGGGACTACCGACACGTATTGGTCGCCTTTGAAAATTTTCTTTCCCTCGAATTGTTTGGGGAAATTCGGGTTGTCCTTGATTTCAGCGCCCAATCCCGGCGTCTCCGCCACGTGCCCGAAGGACGTGCCGATGATGGTATTCAAATCACTCGACAAGGCAACCGTGCTCCAGATTTTGTCCCACAAACCATTGCCTCGCACGGACAGCAAATAGATGGTGTCTTGCTCGCCTTTGTAGATAAATAAAGGATAGCGACGCTCGGCTTGCGGTTTTTTTTCCTCCCTCGCCATGTCCACTTCTTCGGCTTTGACGCCTTCGACGGGCTTGCCTTGGGCATCCAAAACGACCTGCTCCATGCGCTCGTTGAAAAGGACGAGCACCTCGTCGTCCTTCATTTTGGTCAAATCCTGACCAAGCTGCCCGGCAATTGCGCCAAGGATTTCCCGCTTTTTGAAGACCGCCTCGTTCGCCCCGTGCATCGGCGCTAATCCAGTGACGACTATCGCCAGCACGATGGACACGATGAGCGTCATAATGAGCGTGTAAATGGTGATATATCTGTTGCTGTACACGATGAATAGTTGTGTTGATAAGGGTTGATAAGGGTTAATGAAGGTTGATGCGTTTCAGTCTGAAACGCATCAACCTTCATTAACCCTTATCAACCCTTATCAACTTTAAAAAAGCCTATGCCTTTTTCAGCCGCCGCTTCATATTGCCTTGCAAAACAAAATGGTCAATCAGCGGCGCAAATACATTCATGAATATAATTGCCAGCATCCAGCCTTCGGGATAGGCAGGATTCATCACCCGGATGACCATGCCGATGACGCCGATGAGAAAACCATAAATCCATTTCCCCCTGTCAGTGCCTGCGGCAGTCACCGGGTCGGTCGCCATGAAAGCAGCGGCAAACAGGAAACCGCCCATGTAAAAATGATAAAACCAGGGCACATTCATGTAGGCGTTGAAGCCCCAGGCATTGAACAGCAGTGCCATGAACACCATCCCCAGCACACACGACAGCATGATGCGCCAACTGCCGATGCCCGTCGCAATGAGCAAAAGCGCACCCGCAACAATGAGCGGCTTGCTCGTCTCGCCAATCGAGCCGGGGATGAATCCCCAAAGCATTTCCATCGGCGAATAGGCTGCCGTCACTGCTTCCCAGCCTTTGCTCGCCAGCGCCAACGGGGTGGCGCCGCTGAAACCATCGGCTATGGCTGAACCGCCTTCGCCGAAAGTAGCCCAGCCCAGCCCGCCGAATATCCAGTCAAAAAAGTGCGCCGCCCAGCCGTAGGCTTCGCCGCCGACTGCCTGAGCGCCATCGAATTCGATGCCTGCAATCCAGCAATTGTCGCCGGAAATGGTGGACGGGTAGGCGAAAAACACGAAGACCCTTGCCAGCAAAGCGATATTGACCACGTTCATGCCAGTGCCGCCGAAGGCTTCCTTGCCGATGATGACGGCAAAAACGATGGCGATTGTCAAAATCCAGAGCGGGATGTCCGGCGGCATGATGAGCGGGATGAGCGCACCGGTGACCAAGTAGCCTTCCTCGATGCCATGCCCTTTTTTCGAGGCATAAAAAAACTCGATGCCCAAGCCGACCACGTGCGTCACTATCCAAATCGGGAGGATTTTGATGAGACCATAAGCCAGCTTCAGGTGGATGGCTTCGGCAATCCCGGTGTGCAATCCAAGCGCCGCAAAATGTTGATGTCCAATGTTGTACGTGCCGAACACATAGCACAATAGCAGCGCAATGACCACCGTGACCATCGTCCTTTTCAAGTCCATCCGGTCACGAATGTGAACGCTGGCTTTACCGCTCGTCACCGTGTTCGGCGTGAAAAGGAAGGTGAAAAAGCCGTCGTACAGCGTGTGCAGGAAGGGCGATTTCGCCTTGTCCGGTTCGAGTTTTTTTACCTTTTCGAGAAGCTTATTCATTTTTCGTTTGCTCGTTTCTCCTGAAAGAAAGGAGATTTAGAAGGTTTTGGGAGGTTTAGGAGGTTTAGTTTTAAACCTCCTAAACCTCTCGAAACCTTCTCAGCCTTGTTCGTGCATCGTGTTCAAACCCTGCCGCAAAATTTGCTGGAGCGGCTGCTTCGAGGTACAGACAAATTCGCAGAGCGCCACGTCTTCCTCGATGAGTTCGTGGATGCCCAAGCCTTCCATTTTTTCAAAATCGTTGGCGATGATTGCCTTCATCAAGTGCTGCGGATAGACGTCCATCGGTAGGACGGACTCATATTCGCCGGTCATCACGAAGGCTCGGCGCTCGCCGTGCGTGTTCGTGTCTGCCCGAAATGCTTTTTTGAAAAGCGGGTAGGCGAAGGTTCCTGAATGCGTCGGCGCTTTCTTTTTGGGCAGCAGCCAGCCGAAGGTCTCAAAATAATCGCCTTCTTCCAGCACCGTAATTTGGTCGTCGTAGTAGTTCAGGAAATTGGCGGCAGCCTTTTTCTCGCCACAAAGCACGTCGCCGGAGACGATGCGTACGTGCTCGTTTTTCAGATTGCCTTTGAGCAAGTCGCCGAGGTTTGCGCCGAGGTAGGTGCGCACGTATTTCGGTTCTTTCACTTCTGCGCCTGCGATTGCGACGATGCGCTCGGCATGGAAGCGTCTTTTGGTGAAAATTTCGCCCAGCGTCAAAACCTCCTGCACGCCCAGCGTCCAGACTTGGTCTTTCGGGCGGATGGGGTCAACGTGGTGAATTTGCGTGCCGACGTTGCCCGCCGGGTGCTTGCCACTGAACCAATGTTTCTCAACCCCGGTGGACTTCGTGAAAACTTCGGAAGGCGTCGTGGCTGCGTTCAACCCCAGGTGGACTTTGCCGCTGGTCAATTTTGCCAGCACGTTCAAGCCTTCCTGAAATTCCTGCGCTTTGCCTTGCACAACCAAATCGAGGTCGGGCGCAAGCGGTGCGGTGTCGAAAGTGGAGATGAAAATATTTTCGGGAACCTCCTTGACCTGCGCCACGATGTCGTACGGCCGCTGGCGCAAAAGTGTCCAGCCGCCGCATTCGCAGAGGAAACTGACGAGACTTTCCCGGCTGCTTTTGTTCACGTCGAACATCGGCAGTTCCCGGTACTGCTGCTCCCTGTCTGCCAAAATGACGACCTCGTGAATAGCGCGGCGCTCGCCCCGGTTGATGGCAATGACCTCACCGCTCACCGGCGACACGTATATAATAGAGGTGTTGATTTTGTCGTGAAAAAGCGGGTCGCCCGCCAGCACCGTGTCGCCCACCTCGACCAGCATTTTCGGGATGGGTGCAATGCCCCTAAAATTCGGCGGCTGCACGGCGAAGGTGGTCGCCTTTACATTTTCATCAATCCGCTTTTCGGCATCGCCATCGAGATGGAGGTCGAAGCCTCTTTTCAAGGCAACGACCGAGCCGTTGGAGGCAGCGGAACTGGCTGCTTGTTTCTTCTTGGGAAGCCTGTCCGTCAGGCGCATCAGCACGATAAATGCAGCGAGCACGGCGAGTGGAATCAACCACGCCATCAAATTGCCAGAGCCGCCATCTTGTACTTGTGCTTGCGCCAGGTGGGAGAGAAACAGGAGCGTTGTGAAGACTTGGAGCCGCAACAAACCCTTTTTCATAACTATTTGGTGATTGGTGATTGGTGGTTAGTGATTGGTGATTGGGGCAGCCCCAGTCACCAATCACTAATCACCAGTCACCAATCACCATTTGCATTGGTCGTTCGTTAAGCTGTTCTTTTTTCAATGGCTCAGGAAAAATTTCAGCCGGAAGAATTCGGCAAATGCTGGTTTTCCGTTTCGTTTTTTTCTGAGCGGGGCAAATTTAGGAAAGGTTTGTTTCCGCCAAAGGAGGGAGAAATTAAACTTGATTTTCGTCTCAAATCCGCATTCGCCTCCCTTCTACCTTGGAATTTTCCTAAATCTTATCTTTTACCCACTTCAAATGCCATTTCAAACGCTCAAACGAACCCTTGTCAAGTGCCCTTTGCCCGGCGAGCATACTGGTGAAAAATACGGGAATATCCTCCCAACGTGGAGTGCCAATGGTCTTATCCATTTGGAAATCCAAATCCATCCACACGCCATGCTCCTTTTTTTTGTCTTTCCATCTGCCCATAAGCTCTCCGGACAAGGCATTGCACACCACGATTATTTTGGGTTTGGAAGCTATTAGAATTTCCTTTGAAAGCTTGAGCTGTGCCAATAAAAACTGCTGCCCCCCTTTCTGGTTCTTCATTAGTTCTTTACAGTGCCGCTGATTGGTTTCTCTAAAAAAGAGCAAATCCAAATGCGACCAAGACAGCTTACTATGCTCAGATAATTCCGGGAATTTGGAAAAGTAAGCATGTCCATTTACACGCTGGTCGAGTTCATAAAAATGTCCAATGGATGGAGTCTTTTCATCAAAGGAAGGGTTCAAACCCACAAACAAAAGACTATTTGGAATAATGGTTTTATTGTACAAATAGGGCCGTCCCACAAAGTCCTTAAATTCTGGGACGTTCCAAATAGCAGCAATTCTGTCCTCAAATTTTGAAATATCCATATCGCTTAGTTTTGAAATTTCGGTTCATGTCGGGGCATGGTAAATTTAGGAAAGGTTTGTTTCCATCAAAGGCAGGGGAATTTAAGGCGACAAGAAATGTCCTTTGAAATAAAATTTCCCGGTTTAATCTTTTTTGACGCTCACCTTTTCCGTGCTCAAAACTTGCCCGTTCTGTTCCACCGAAACGAGGTAAACCCCATTGTACAAAGCGCTGCAATCAAAATACGCAATCGTACTACCCGGTTGAATTTCAGCCGTTTGCATCCATTTTCCAGATAAATCGAAAAGCCGGATTTCCATTTTTTCCCGCAAAATGCCGCTTGCCTGCACCGCTATAAAATCGCTCGCCGGATTGGGGAAAATGCTCAATTTCAAATCCTCGCCCAACTCGTGAACTGCCGACGTCGGGTTGTAAGTCGTCACGGCTTCCGTGATGGTTTGCACTTTCGACGCGCTTTTCACCCCGTAAAAAGTAGGCCCAACTGCATAAGGATAGGCGGAATTCCAGTTCGCATCCACCGTTGCGAAATAGCAATAAATGCCATTCGGATATTCCGGCGTGACGCAAAACCGCCCGTTGTGCTCGTCCAAATAATCGGGTTCCGTGTGTAAAACGTACTCGTAATCTTCCCGAAAATAGCCCAGCGGATAGGTCGCGCTCACGGGGGGCCCATCCGGTACGTCCACGCCCGCCGGCGAATGGGTGCGGACGGTGATGTTGCGTTTTTGATAACTGGATTTGATGCGTACGATGCCGCCCGTGCCGTCCGGGTTTTTAAAACCATGCGCACCGTAAATCGGGAAACCGTCGTAAGCAAAACCGATGAGCGGCGAGTGCGCCGTGCTGTCTATGGCATACAATCCGTCAGCCGGATAAAGGTCGCAAATGTTGGAAATCACCAATTTGTCGAGGTTGAACGCCGACGGGTTTTGGTGGTGGTGATAGTTTCCCATTGCCGGATGGGCTTTGGAGCAGTCAAAACCGTCTCGCTCGGCTGGAATGGCATCTCGATTCCATGCCTGTTGTGCGCCCATGCCGCCAGGGCAGGGCGGGTTGCCGGGCCCGCCGCAGAGCGAATTGGTGTTCGGATTCCAAGCCACGCCGTCTCTGTAATCAAAAAGCGCCACACCGTTGATAAATGCGCCGATGTTCCCGCCAGTCGTGTTGGTAGGAGTGCCCGTGTTTTGAACCGGGTTTAATGGCAATTTAAAATAGCCCGTCTGCTCGGAAGCCAGTGAGGGATTGCCGTCCAAAAAGGGGCCCGTGACGTAAGCGGGGATGCCTGTCGCGTCCACATAAACCCAGTCGTTGGAATATTGAACGGATTGCACGTTTGCCAAAACGTTGTCCTGGATGGGCGTGGAGTTGCCCTGAACGTAGTGCCGGCCTTTCAAATCGGTCGTGTTGATGAGCCAATGGGTGATGACTGGATTGTTTTGCGCCTGCATTTGGATGCTGAACGCGAGCAAAAAAACGGAAGCAATTATTTTTTTCATGTTGAATAATGTGTTGAATGAGTTTGATTTTGAAAGAAATTACCGCTGAACGACGACCTCGAAAATCTTCACCTCGCTCCCATCCGTCGCCGTCAAAAAATAAGTCCCATCGTAAAGCGTCGCCGCATCGAAATGGCAAATCGTGCTGCCCTGGTAAAAGTCTTTTTCCGCCACGACTTGCCCGGCGGCATTGTTCAGTTTCAGGTACAGGGTATTTTTCAAAATTGCCTGCGATTGAATCAGAATTAGCTCCGTTCCGGGCTGGGTGTATATTTTCAGGTTAATATTTCCGAAGGCGCTTTTGGCATTATACGACAACTCAGCTCCCGTGTCGGAAGCCGCATCAAGACTGGGTTTTAGGTCAATATTTACCCCATTGCCCGACATGATTTTATCTAAAATTATATCCTCGTCAAAAGCCAATTCCTCCTTTTCTTTTTTCCCGGATGATTTCAAAACCACGGGCGAGCCGCCGCCAACGCTCGGCGGGCAAGGCTCGATTTTCGCCTCGAAAATAGCTCCCGTTTCCACCAGGAAATTATGTTCCATATTGACGCTTTCGTCAGAAATAAACTGAACGTCCAAGCCGTCGGCGACGGTCGTCGTGTGCGAAGTCAGCGCCCCGGTTGACCTGTAAATTCCACCGGGCAAGGCATTGTCAACGACGAGAAGATTGGTTGGAATTAGCACGGTCGTCGTGACGATGGTGCTGTCGCAGCCGCTTTGATTAGTCAATGTTTCGTAGGTCACGCCAGCTTGATTAGGGTCGCAGGTGAGCATGGAAATTTCGGTGGAATCGCCCGGCGGCTGCGTGATGGTTTGGGAAACGGTCGCCGTGCAAGCATGAGCATCGGTGACGGTCGCCGAGTAAATTCCTGCGACGAGAGCGGTGCGGTTTTGCATCGTGTTCCCATCGTTCCAGGCAAAAGAATAGCCCGTCGTGCCGCCCGAAACTGCAAGGCTAATGCTACCAGTGGCATTTCCAAAACAGTCCACATTGACGCTGGTCGGAGAAACGGAAAGGGCAGAAGCGGGTTGGGTAACCGTCGCAGTTTGGGTGGCAGTCTGACCAATAACGTCGGTGGCAGTCACCGTATATGTACCGGCAGCAAGCCCGGTGCGGTTTTGCGTATTGATTCCGTTGCCCCAATTATAAGTATATGGCGGGTTGCCGCCGTTGACATATAAATTAATTGACCCCGTTGAATTTCCAAAACAAGCCACGCTGGTCGGCACGGCAAGAGCCGTCAGCGGCAGACCGTTCCAGGTGGTGGTTGACTCCGTGATGCTCGCCACTTTTACGACGTTTTTTATGCCATAAAAAGTAGGCCCCACCGCGTAAGGATAATAGGAATTCCAGTTTTCGTCCACCGTCGTGAAATAGCAATAAATGCCGTTTGGATATTCGGGCGTCACGCAAAATCTGCCGTTGTGCTCATCCAATGAATCCGGCGCTTCCGAGGGATTAAACTCATAATCTTCCCGATACCTTCCGAGGGGATAATTCGTGCTGACGGGCGGCCCGTCCGTCACGTTCGTGCCATCGGCATAGTGCGTTCTGACGGTAATATTCCGCAAACCATAGCTTGATTTCATGCGCACGACGCCGCCCGTCCCGTCTTTGTTCAGGTAGCTATATGCGCCATAAATCGGGAAGCCGTCGTAGGCAAAACCCAGCAACGGCGAGTGTTCTGTCGAGTCCACGACGTACAAAGCATCTGCCGGGTAGGTGTCGCATATATTGGAAACCTCCACCAAATCCATGTCGAAAGCGCTGGGATTTTGGTGGTGGTGGTAATTACCATTGGCAGGGTGTCCCTTGTCGCAATCGAACCCGTCCATTTCCGCAGGCACGGCATCCCGGTTCCAAACGCCGTCGCCCATGCCGCCGAGGGGCCCGCCTTGCTCCATGTTCGCAATGAAATCCCACGAAACACCGTCCCGATAATCGAACAAGGAGACGCCATTGATAAATACGCCAATCGTTCCGGGCGTGGTAGTGCTTTGATTGCCAGTGTTTTGCGCCGGGTTGAGCGGTATCTTGTAAATATTGCTTTGCGGCTGCCCCTGCGAGGGATTGCCATCCAAATAGGGCCCAATGATATAAGCGGGGATGCCCGTGCAGGTGACGTAAACCCAATTAGTTGAGTATTTAACCGACTGCACATTGGCGAGAAAAGCATCAATAATTGGCGTCGAATTGCCCTCTACGTAATGCCGCCCGGTGATGCCCGTCGAATTGCGCAGCCAGGAGGTAATGACGGGATTTCCCTGGGCGGCGAGTTTTACCATTTCATAATTCAGGTAGGCATAATTGGCTTGCTGTTCGGCGGTTAGGTTGCCGAGCAGGAGGTTGTTGGTTTCGAGGGAATCGTTGGCGAGGTGGTAAAATTCCCGATTGCCGCCGTCAAATTTCAGCAGCTTGTAATCCTGGTTTCGCATGGCTTTTCCGTCGTCGTCGGTGGGCGTTGTATAGAATATTTCGGTGAAAGCCCAGGGTCGGATTTCGTCGCTTAAGTTTGATAAAATGGGCAAAATGCTACGGCTATCCACCGGTCTGGCGTGCGGGATTTCAGCGTGCCAATCGCAAAAGCCGAACAGTTCCAATATGGTCGAAAATAAATCCACCACATTCACCTGCGCATCGCTTACCCTGCCGGGATTGACCACCGAGGGGCCCGAAATAATCATCGGAACGTGAGCGCCATATTGATAAATCGTGCCTTTTGCATGGTCGGTAATATTCGGGGCTTGCGTGGTTTGCATGGTATTTCCATTGTCGCCAATAAAAATAAAGTCGGTGCTATCGAGCTGATTATGTGCCTCCAATGAGTCGAAAAGCCGCCCTAATTCGGTGTCCAATGCTTGCAGCGATGCTTTAAAATAAGGCACCGGATTCGCATTGATATCCGCCTGCGTTCCACTTAAACCAGTATACGTGTGCAAATCAGCGGGCGGCAAATGATAAGGCGGATGTGGCGCATTAAATGCCAGCCATAAAAAATAAGGCTCGGTTTGAGCGCCCGTCCAGGCAATGGCGTCGTTGACCATTTCCGTTGTGGCATAAGTAGTTACGTTGCTCGAAACGCCATTCGTGACTTTTGTCCAATTATAATAATCAGGCAATGCGCCAATAAAAAGCCCGGCATAATGGTCGTAGCCAAAATCATTGGGCTTGGTCAAATTAGAGGCAGGCGTGGGCAGGTGCAAATGCCATTTTCCGATATTGGCTTTGGCAATAGTTGGCTCATATTCTTCCAAAAGCAAGGGAATGGTTAATTCATTGGCATTTAAAGTGCCGGAGCCGCTACCTACCGCACTGCCGACGCCAGTACGAAAACTATATCTTCCGGTCAATATGCTTGCCCGTGTGGAAGAACATATTGGATTGGACATGGCATTGGTAAATCGAACGCCTCCGTCGAGCAGCGACCGGATATTCGGAACAGGGACGGTGTCTTGATGGTCTTCATAAAAGCCGAAATAATCCGTGCCCAAATCGTCGGCGATGATGAGGACGACGTTGCGTTGGGAATGGGCGGCGACTGCAAACAGGAGCAGGGAAAGGAGAAGTGTGCAGGATTTTTTCATCGTTTATTTTTGTGAGTGGTGACAGAAATGTCATTTCTTCAAGAAATGACATTTCTTTTGGAGCTGCGACTGAAAAATCACGCTCCGGTTTAATGTTATTCCCGAGGAAAAGCAAAATCAGGATTGAACAGAAATTCCCGGTCAGAAAGCGTCAGCAGGAAGGCGACCAAATCCACTTTTTCATTGGAGCTTAATTCGATTTTAGTCGCCAAAACAGGCGAGAGCGTTTTGCTTTTTTGAATGCCATCAGTGTAATGATTCATCACTTCCCTCAATTTTTTAAATCGCCCGTCGTGCATATATGGGTAGGAAAATTCAATATTCCGCAAGGTCGGCACTTTGAATTTCAGCGAGTCCTGCGGCTGTTTCGTGATGTGCATTCTGCCAATATCGTCGAGCGTCGTGTCCACCGGCAAGCCATTATTTTCAAATTGATGATTGGTAAAAAAAGGCTCGGCATGGCACGATGCGCAATTTGCCTGAAACAGCCGGTAGCCGTTTTGCTCCTGCTCCGAAAAAACCTCCTTTCCCTGCATCACCCGGTCATATTTCGAGTTGGCGCTGACGAGCGTCAACTCGAACTGCGACAAGGCTTTCAGCACCCGCTCGCCGGTGACGATGCTGTCGCCAAATGCGTTTAAAAACAGCGGGGGATAGGCAGGATTTGTCTGTAATTTTTTCACCACGTTGCCAATATTTTCATCCATTTCCACCGGGCTGGAAATGGGCGCAAGCGCCTGCACGTCGAGGTGATTGGCAGCGCCGTCCCACATAAAATTCGACGCCCAGGCGAGGTTCATCAATACAGGTGAATTTCTCGTGCCGATGCGGTCGCCGATGCCATGACTCAAGGCATGGTCAACGTGCGTGAAGGCGGTGTAAGACAGGTGGCAACTGCTGCAAGAAATGGTGCTGTCACGAGACAAAATGGGGTCGTAAAATAGCCGCCTGCCAAGCTGGATGCCGGGCTTGGTGAGGGGGTTTTTGGTGAAATTATAGGTGGGTGGCGACCAATATTCGGGATATTTCAAGGGTAAAATCTCCGGGTCTTGAAGCGTGCCAGCGGCGGCAAATAACACCAATAATATTCCCAAAATAACGCCTGGCAACCATCGTCCCGTAGGGACGGCATGTTTGTAGAAACGGGCTTCCGGCTTGGGTTTCCGTTCCGTAGGAACGATATGTTTAGCGTCAAA
>CAZHLB010000127.1:0-11980 GCA_964533005.1 uncultured Saprospiraceae bacterium | reverse complement strand
TTAGATGGCAGTATGGACGATGTCCCTTTACATCGGCCATCTTGCCATCTACCGGTCAATCAACAATCAACAATCAACAATCATGTAATCATCAATCGTCAATCAAAAAGAGCGAAAAATCAAACTTCCTGATTTCACCGCATCAGCGTCACGTCCCCCTTAAAAATTTTCACCTCCCCATCCACAAACTCAATCTCCGCAAACCAAACGAACACCGCCGGGTCAGCCGCTTTACCCTGAAAATTCCCATCCCAGCCGAAAGCCGGGTCGTCCGGCTGAACATTGAATTGCTGCCAAACCACCGCTCCCCATCGGTTGAAAATGCGGAAGGAGCGGATGTTTTTCACGGCGCCGGGCTTGGCGAAAATTTGAAGCAGGTCATTCACCCCATCGTCGTTGGGTGAAAAAGCATTGGGCACAAAAACATGTTTGCGATTGTCCACGAACACCGTCGTCTCGTCGCTGTCCGAGCAGCCGTTTTTGCCCAAAATGCTCACGGCAAAGGTCGTCGTGACGAGCGGCGCAACCGGCTGGAGCAAACATCCCGGGCACTCCGTCGAATCCAAACCCGACCAAACCACTGAGGCGAGGCTGTCGAAGGGCACATTTACCAACGCATTCAGCGTGATGCCATCGCCTGCCAAAATGGTCAAATCCGCTCCCAAATCCACGTCCACCGCCACCGGCGCATTGACCAAAATGATTTCAACCGTTTCACAGTCGTTGGCGTCGAGCGCCGTGATTTCATACGCCCCGGCGGACAAGCCGGTGAACTTGTCGGACGCCTGAAAATTCACCCTGTCTAACGAAAACCGGAAGGGAGCAGCGCCGCCTTCCACCTGCACCAAAATCGCCCCGCTGTTTTCTTCAAAACATTTCAAGTTGTTGACGATGAACGTGATATGCAGCGGCTCCGGCTCATCGAGCGTCACCGAACCGGCATCGGTGCAGCCATTTGCGCCGGTCACCGTCACCGTGTAATTTCCTGCGGGCATGCCTGAAATCTCCGCCGAAGCCTGCCCATTCGACCAGGAAAAAGTGAAAGGCGCAACGCCGCCGCTGGCTGTCGCCAATGCGCTGCCGTCTGAGCCGCCGGTGCAACTGACCTCAAATCCGTTGAAATCCGAAGTCCCAACGACGGCGAGCGAAGGCGGCAAAAGTTGCCCGATGCTCGCCTGCAAAATCGCCGTGAAGCCGCCCGTCGAGGTCAGGTTGACCACGTAATTTCCGGCAGGCAAGCCGCCGATAATTTCTGGCAGACCCGCCGAAACGATGCTTCCCGCCGCCACCAAATTGCCGCCCAGCAGCGCTTCATAGCTGAACGGCGGCTGCCCCAGCGTCGCCGTCAAAGTCAGCGAGCCGGTGGTTTGGTCGCAGAGAATGGTCGAACCGAGCAGCGTCGCCGACACGCCGCAGGCGTCGGGCGGCAGCAGGCTCGTGGTCAAAATCACCAGGCTGTCGCAACCAAATTGGTTGGAAAAAAGGCTGGACGAAACGCCTGCCTGCGCCGGGTCGCAAGTCGTGGCGGCAAGCAAAATCGTGTCGTTTGGCAGCAGCGAAACCGTTTCGGTGATGATGCTGTCGCAGCCGTTTTGATTGGTCAGGTTTTGAATGAAAATGCCCGCTGCGCTTGGGTCGCAGGTCGTCGAGGAGAGAAAAATCTGGTCGCTTTGCAGCAGCGAAACCGTTTCGATGACGGCGCTGTCGCAGCCGTTTTGATTGCTCAGGTTTTGAACGAAAACGCCTGCTGCGCTTGGGTCGCAGGTCGTCGAAGCGAGGAAAATTTCATCGCTCGGCAGCAGCGTCACCGTCGAAATCACCAGGCTGTCGCAGCCTTCCCACGTCAGCAAATTTTGGCTGAAAACACCCGCCGCACCTGGGTCGCAAGTCGTGGCGGCGAGCAGGGTCGTATCGCTCAAGGCATAATTTATAGTCAAAATCACGGTGCTGTCGCAGCCGCTCAGGTTGGTCAGGTTTTGTGTGAAAACACCCGTGCTGCCTGGGTTGCAGCTTGTGCCAAACTGCAAAGTCGTGTCGCTCGGCTGCAGCGAAACGGTGGTGATGAGCAGGCTGTCGCAACCTTCCCACGTCAGCAAATTTTGGCTGAAAACGCCCGCTGCACTTGGGTCGCAGGTCGTGACGGCAAGCAGCGTCGTGTCGCTCAAAGAATAGCTGACGGTCAAAATCACCGTGCTGTCGCAGCCGCTTAGGTTGGTCAGGTTTTGCACAAAAACGCCCGTGCTGCCTGGGTTGCAGCTTGTGCCAAACTGCAAAGTCGTGTCGCTTGGCAGCAGGGTCACGGTCGAAATCACGACGCTGTCGCAACCGCTCGCCGAGCTTAGATTTTGCGTGAAAATGCCCGCCAAACTTGGGTCGCAGCTTTCGCCAAAAAGAAAAGTCGTGTCCAGCGGCGCAAGCGTCACGGTCGTGGTCACGGTGCTGTCGCAGCCGAATTGGTTGGGAAAAACCTGCACAGAAACGCCCGCCGCCGCCGGGTCGCAAGTCGTTTGAAAAAGCTGGGAAAAACTGCCCGGCTGCAAGCTCACCGTCGAAATCACCAGGTTGTCGCAGCCCTCCGCCGTCACGAGATTTTGGCTGAAAACGCCAGCCGCCGCCGGGTCGCAAGTCGTGCCGAAAAGCAGGGTCGTTTCGCTTTCCGCAAAAGAAATTGTGGTCGTCACCACGCTGTCGCAGCCATTTTGGTTATCAAAATTTTGCACAAAAACCCCAGCATTTGCAGGGTTGCAGCTTGTCTCAAACAAAAAAAGGCTGTCCCGTTCATGCACCGTCAAAGTCGTCGTCACGAGGCTGTCGCAGCCGTGCCAGGTGAGGTAATGGTCGAGGTAAATTCCCGGAGAAGCCTGCAATCCGCCGCCCAGCCAGATGCCTTCTCCCTCGCAAATAGCAGTCATCCGGCTGACGCTCGCCGCCTGCCAAACGGTGACGGTGGCGCTGCCGGATGCTGCTTGTGCGCAGGAGTTGTCACCTGCCGAGATTAAGCTATAAGTTGTTGTTTGCGAAGGGTTTACCGGCAGTTGATGCCCATTCAAAATGCCGCTCAACGTCAGGTTTTGCGAGCCGTCAGAATACGTCACGTTGAAGGGTGGCGAGCCGTTCAGGTTGAAAACGAGTATCGCCGAATCACCTGCGCAGATGCCGGTGCTGCCGCTCAGGCTGGCAGTTGGCGGAGCCGCCACCTGCACGTTGAAACAGGTTTGGTTGCTGCCGCAATTGCTCGTAGCCGTCACGCAAACCTGCGCTGCGCCGGGCGGCAGGCTGCTGAAATTGGCAGAAATACTCGTCCCCCCGCCGGTGAAACTCGCTCCCGAACTCACGCTCCACAAATACGTCACGCCCGTCTGCGGGTTGGCGACGGAATAAGTTTGCGCCCCGCCGTTTTTGCAAACCACCGCCGACCCGGCAATCTGCGGCGCTGCCACGGCAGGCAAAACGGTGATGGGAATACACCAAGTGGGCGACGAGCCGCAAGGATTGAAAGCCCGGACGCACAATTGCCCGCCCGCCGAGCCTGTCCAATCCACCGAAATCGAAGTGAGGCTTTCGACGAAAAAAATCTCGCCGTTCGGCATCGTCCAGGCATAGCCGGTGGCTTGGACGTTGCCGTAGGGCTGGGCGACGTAGCTCTCGAAATCGCCGTCGCAGACAGTAGGATTGCCAGCGATGGTGGGCGCTTCGGGCGGGTCGGTGTTTTTGGTCACTTCAACGCAGCCGGTTTCGGTGCAGGAAGTGCCGTTTCGCTGCTGCGTGACTTCGAGGCAATAGGTTCCCGGTTGGTTTGCAAAAGCAATGGGCAAGTTCGTTGCGCCGACGATGCCGGGGCCCGTCCAATGCAGGATGGTTTCAAAGTTGAAATTCAAAGCGCCCGTCCCGTCCAGGTCAACCACTGCGCCGGGCAGGCAGGGCAAAATGGCGGGCTGCGCAATGATGGGTTGCGGGTCGAGCACTGCCAAATCCACTCGTACGATGCTATCACAGCCGAGCCAGTTGATGCAAGTTTCTTCGTGCAGCCCGGAAACGTTGTACTCCGTGCCGCAAATCTGGATAGAGCCGCCTGCGCAGACTTCTTCCTGAAAAACCGGCGGCTCCACCGTTGGCGAAAAAAAGACCCGGCAGGTGACGATGCTGTCGCAGCCTCGTGAGGAGGTTAAATTCACCTCATACTCCCCTGCTGCGGTGAACGTCTGCCCGGCGCAGTCCACCGATTTTCCTTCGCAAAGCCAGACTTGCTCCTCCGAATATTCCGTCTCAATCAGCTCCACGAAGCACCACAAGTTGCTGTCGCAGCCAAAATAGTCGAGGTTGATTTTTTCATAATAATTGCCTGGCTGCAAGTAAGTCTGCGTGCCGCACTGCACCCATTCACCCTCGCAAAATGCCACGTTGAAAGTGTCGAAAGTTTCCGCTTCCACTATTACGTCCACGCAGTTTTTGGGCGAATCGGGGCATTCCACGCTGGTGACGCAAATTTCGTGATTGCCCAATTGCAACCATTCCACGAACACGTTTGCGCTTGGATTGTCGCCGGAAATGATGCCCGCTCCGGGCGGGTTGAGCGACCAGTTGGCGGTCGAAAAGGAGAAAAATTCGGAAAGCTGCGCTGTCGGCAGGCAAATGCCTTGGGTCAAGCCGCCGGCAATGTAGGGCGCTCCATTGATGGAGTAATCGCAAAAGGCATCCCCGTATGGGGAAATCATCAGGTAATAAATCTGTCCTGGCACGAGCGTCCAGACCGCTGCCACGATGCCGGTGGTGCCCGTTTGGATGATGGTGCTGATTCCTTTGGGTTCGAAAATGTGGCAATCGGTCGTCCCCCAAATACTGCCTACCACGCCATCGTCATTGCCGGAGGAGCATTCATAAACGGAAATCTCAAAAAAGGCGGAAATCGAATCGGCGACGAAAGCAAACCATTGAGTGGAGTTTGTCATTTGCCCGTAGTAACAATCCAGCGCATCGGGGCTTGGCAGGATGCAGGCATTCCAGGCTTCGAAGGCAGGCGTGGGAACGTTGCAAGTGGTTGTGCTGCATTGTTGTGCGAGGATTTCCCGGCTGGGAAGTAAGAGGAGGAGGAAGGTCAAGTGAGTAAAGTGTTTCTTCATATTTCCGGATTTACTTGCCCTCCTGTTTTGATTAAATGATTGAAGATTAAATGATTACATGATTTTAGATGGAATGGCAAATGTTGAGATGTGCGATGTCCAGCGACATCGCACATCTCGCCATCTTCCATTCCATCTAAAATCATGTAATCATTTAATCTTCAATCATTTAATCAAGAAACATCACCTCATCAGCGTCACGTCCCCCTCATAAATCTTCACCACCCCATCCACAAACTCAACCTCCGCAAACCACACGAACACCGCCGGGTTCATCAGCTTGCCCCGGTGCGTGCCGTCCCAGCCGATGGTCAGGTCGTTGGGCTGGAAATTGTAAAACTGCCAGACCGTCTCGCCCCAGCGATTGAAAACAAGGAAAGACTTGATGTTTTTCACCAAACCCGGCTTCGCAAAAATCTGCACCAGGTCGTTGACGCCGTCTTCGTTGGGCGAAAAAGCATTCGGCACGAAGACTGACTTGCGCCTGTCCACGAACACCAGCACGTCGTCCGCATCCTTACAGCCGTTGTCGCCGACCACGCTGACCGAGTAGCTCGATGTGATAAGCGGAGCGAGCGGTTGCTCCAGACATTGCGGGCAATTCGCAGAATCCAGCCCCGTCCAAAGCACGTTGGCAAGGCTGTCGAAAGGCACGTTTATCAAGGCATTCAGCGTGGTGTTATCGAGCAATTCGATGAAAATGTCTTCGCCCAAATCCACCGACACCGGTATCGGGGCGTTCACGGCGAGGATTTCAGAAACCTTGCAATCGTTGGCGTCCAGCACGGTTAGCTCGAAAATGCCTTCGGCGAGGTGGTTGAAAACTGCGCTTTCCTGAAAATTCACCCCGTCCATCGAGAAGCGGAAAGGCGGTACGCCGCCGCTCGTTTCCACGTAAATCACGCCTTCTTCCTGCCCGAAACAATTGATGTCGTTGACCACGAAAGAAACCGCCAGCGGCGTCGGCTCGATGAGCGTCACCACGTCCTCGGCGGTGCAGTCGTTTGCGCCGGTCACGGTCACGGTGTAGGTTCCTGCGGAAAGCCCGGTGATTTCTGCCGTGATTGCGCCATTCGACCATTCAAAAGTGTAGGGCGGTTCGCCGCCGCCTGCCGTCGCTGTTGCGCTGCCGTCCGAGCCTCCGGTGCAGCTCACGGAATAGCCGTTGAAATTGCTCGAAACCACTGCCGAAGGCATCGGCGATTGCATCAGAATGATGCTCGCCGAGGCAGTCGTCGTGAAACTGCCGCTCGTCACTGTCACCGTGTAATTGCCTGGGGATAAGTTATTTAGGATTTGCGCAGCGCCCAAAGTGGAGATGTTGCCGGAGGTCACCGGCTCGTTTCCGAGAAAAACGGAATAGCCAAACGGCGCTTGCCCAATCGTGACCGTCAAAGTCAGCGAACCGTACATTTCACCGCAAGGAATCGTCGAGCCAACCAGTGTCGCCGACACGCCGCAAGCATTCGGCGGCAGCAAACTCGTCTGCAAAACCAGGGTGCTGTCGCAGCCAAATTGATTGCTCAAAATACTGACCGTCGTGCCTGTTTGCGCCGGGTCGCAAGTCGTTGCCGTGAGGAAAGTCGTGTCGCTCGGCAGCAGGCTCACCGTCTCGGTCACGATGCTGTCGCAGCCGTTTTGATTGGTCAAATTGTAAGTAAAAACGCCCGCAGCTCCTGGGTCGCAGGTCGTCGAAGCGATGGAAACCTGGTTGCTCGGCAGCAGGGTGACGGCGGTAATCACGATGCTGTCGCAACCTTCCGGCGTCACTAAGTTTTGCGTGAAAACGCCCGTCCCGCTTGGGTCGCAGGTTGTTGCGACGATAAAAACGGAGTCTGTTTGCGAGAAGCTGACGGTCAAAATCACGGTGCTGTCGCAGCCGTTTTGATTGGTCAAATTTTGCGTGAAAACACCCACGCTGTTCGGGTTGCAGCTTGCGTCGGAAAGCAAAGTCGTGTCGCTTGCCAGCAGCGTGACCGTGTTGATGACGGAGCTGTCGCAACCGTACTGGTTGGTCAAAACAGTCGTAAAAACGCCCGCTGCGCTTGGGTCGCAAGTCGTGGTAACGATGGGTGTGAAACCGCTCGGCAACCACTCGACCGTCGTGACGACGACGCTGTCACAACCTTCCGGCGTCACGAAATTTTGCGTGAAAACGCCCGCCTGGGTTGGGTCGCACGAGGCATCGGCGAGGAAAACCGAGTCCGTCTGCGAGAAGGTAACGGTCAAAATCACGGTGCTGTCGCAGCCGTTTTGGTTGGTCAAAATTTGCGTGAAAACGCCCACGCTGCCTGGGTTGCAGCTCGAATCGAACAGCTCGGTCGTGTCGCTTTGCAGCAGGGTCGTCGTCGTGATGACGGTGCTGTCGCAGCCTTCCGGCGTGATGAAATTTTGCACCGAAACCCCTGTCTGATTGGGGTCGCACGACGTCGCCGTGAGGTTGGTGGTCTCGGTTTGCGAGAAGCTCACCGTCGTCACCACCATGCTGTCGCAGCCGTTTTGATTGCTCAGATTTTGCGTGAAAACGCCTGTGTTGTTGGCATCGCAGCTTACGTCCGTGAGGAAAGTCGTGTCCTGCAAATTGAGCGTCAGCGTCGTGGAAACGATGCTGTCGCAACCGTGAAACGTGCTCAAAGTGTCGAAATAAACGCCGGCAACCGTCTGCTGAACGCCGCCAAGCAGGATGGTTTCACCCTGACAAATTTGCGCCGTCTGGTTGCTCGTTGCTGCATTCCAAACGGTCACCGTTGCCGTGCCGCCGACCGAACCGAAGCAGCCGAGCGAACCTTGCACCGACACCAAATCGTAAGTCGTCGTTTGCGCCGGATTGACCGTCACGGAGTGCCCGTCGAAAATGCCTGTCAGGTTCAGGTTCTGCGTTCCGTCGGAGTAAACCAGGTTGAAAGGCGGCGTCCCGCTGATTTGAAAACTGAGACTCGCCGATTCGCCTGCACAAATGCCTGCATCGCTGCCGATGCTTGCCGTCGCAAGTGCATTCCAAACGACCGGCGTACCAATCGAAACGCTCAGGCAAGGGTCTGCCAGGTCAATGCCGCCGCTGCCGTCGTTGCTGCCAGCGACGGCGGAAATGTAGTAGGTGACGCCCGTTTGCATCGGCGGTGCAAAGTCAAATTGCGGCAGGTTGTTCATGCCGAAAACCGTTCCCAGCGAGTTGCCGCTGCCGTCGTGCAGCACAAAGGTCAGGTTATCGTTGCCATCCAGAAATTCGTCCAGGTTGTGCTGGGCAGTGGCAGTTTGGGTTTGGCAAAGCGTCAGTGCCGTCCCGTTCATCGTGCCCGCAAGCGTGGCGCAATTGCACAAGTAAGTGCCGCTCAAAGTCGTCGGGCTGCAATTGTTTAAATCGTTGATGGTGAAGGAATAAGGACTACCGGAAGCAATCGGGGCGCTCGTAAAAACGTAAGGCGGGCTGCTGCTCAAACTACCACTTCCACTCACCGAATAGCTCGCAGCGTCGCCGCCGGAAACCGTGAAAGTCACGGTGTAATTGGTCTCGGTGGCGTCGCAATCAAACATCAAACCGCTCACCATCGGCGCTCCCGGCGTGTTGACTTGCGCCGAACCGCTGACCGTCCCGGTGCATCCGTTGGCATCGGTGACGGTGAGCAAAACGTAGTTCCCGGCAGTATTGACCGGCAAAGTGGTCGGGCTGGTTGGAATCGAAAGCGAGTTCGGAGCGCCCCCGTTCAGCGAGTAAGTCACGGTGAAAGGAGCCGTTCCGGTGGCGCTAAAATTGAGCGGCGCAGACTGGTTGCTGCCCTGGCAAATCGTGCCGCCGCCGGTCAGATTTGCCGTTGGCGAAGGATAATTAGCGACCGTTGCCGTGCCGCTCGCCGTGCCGTTGCAAGTGCTCGCAAGCACGCTGGTCAGCGTATAAGTTCCTGTTTGCGAAGTAGTTAAAGTGTAAGGACTGGCGTTGATGGTGAGCGGCGTTTGCGGTGCATTGTTTAAATTGTAGCCTACCACCCAGGGCGCAGTGCCAGTCAAAGTGATGGTCAAACTCACGGTGGAATTGCTGCCGGGACAAATCGAACCGCTGCCGCTCAAAGTGGCGGTCGGGGCAGGAATAACCGTGACGGTTTTGCAGCGAGGCGGACTGGAACCGCAGGAATTGTTTGCCCTGACGCAGACCTGCCCGCCCGTCGAGTTGCCCCAGTTTACGGCAATCGTGGTGGCGTTCACGTTGGTAAAAGTCGCTCCGGCAGGCACTGTCCAGGTGTAGCCGGTGATGGGGATTGCGCCTTCGGGCGTCACGGTGTAGTTGGCTGTGCTGCCTGCGCAAATGCTATTGGGCCCATCGAGACTGGGAATGTCAGGCACTTCCACATTTTGATAAACTTCCACGCAAGTGATTGCAGAACAGGCAGTTCCGTTGCGCTCGTGGGTGACTTCGAGGCAATATTCACCGGGTTCGACAGCGAGGGCAAGGAATTGGTTGTTCGCTCCCCAGATGCCGGGGCCTGTCCATAAAAAAGAAGTGCTCGTGCCGCCGAAATTCGAGCCGCTGCCGTCGAGGATGACGAAAGAGCCGGAATCGCAATTCAATTGAGCGGGGAATAAGACGATGGATTGGGGGTCGAGAATCGCCAGGTCAACGGTCACGACGCTGTCGCAACCTTGCCAATTGGTGCAGGTGACCGTGTGAAAACCCGTCTGGTCTAAGTTTGTGCCGCAAACGTTGTGGGTGGCGGGGGCGCAAATGTCCACCACTTGCAACGGCGTTTCGATGGTTGGAATCAAGTTGACGTTGCACGTGACGACGCTATCGCAACCATTCCAGCCGGAAAGCGCCACCGGAAAACTGCCGGGCGAGGAAAAGGTCTGACCGGCGCAATCCACCGTGTGGTCTTCGCACATATTCACGTTTTCCACCGAAGTGACGTCCTGTCCGATGGTCACGTCGAGGCAAAAGGGCTGGGCGTTGGGGCAAGCGATGTTCAAAGCGCAAACCTGAGCAGAGCCTGTTTGCAGCCAGCCCACCGTGACCGAAGTGCCTTGGTTTCCACCTATAAAATTGCCCATGCCAAAAGGCGAGATGCTCCAGGTAGAGTTCGACGTGCTGGTAAATGTTCCCGTGCTGGAACTGGGGATGCAATATTCTGTCTGCCCCGAAGTGACGTTGGAGCCGCCATTGATGGAAAAATCGCAGAGCGCCCCGGCGCTGCCGTCGAACATCAAATAATAAACCTCTCCCGGCGTCAACCCGGTCGCCACCAAAACCTCCGTCGAGCCGACCGGAATGCCACCGATGCAAGGCGAAACGAACTGGAAGTCCACACAATTGGTGGTGGAAAGCACTGCTGCCTGGATGGCATTGCCGGAGCTGCAACCCAGGGTGGTGATTTCAAAAGAAGCCGTCGTCGCATCCGCTGTAAAAGCAAACCACTGGTTGTTTTCGATGGAACTGCACCAGGACGGGGGAAAAGAAACGGGGGTGGTAGCCACCGTTTCTCCCATGTAGCAATCCAGCGCCGAAGGATTTGGCAAAATGCAAGCATCCTGCGCACTGACCGATGCAACCGGGACATTGCAAGTCTGCATGTTGCACTGCGCAAAAAGCGAGGAACGAAAGGACGCAAGGGCAAGCAAGGCGAGGAAAGGGTGTAAAATTTTCATGGTATCAGATTATTGACGTTTGTGCCGGCTGGCTTGCCAGTCGGGCGGGTGAGAGAAATAATTTGGAATATTTTTCTGCCTAACTTCGAGCTAATCAGTTGATTTTCAGGAGCGAATTCCTTTAGAGGCGGGATTAAACGGAGATGAATGGGAAAGGCGAAACTCAACAATGCCTTCTGGAAAATTTTGGCGAAGATAGAAACGGCGGAATTTTTTTGGGCAAGGGATTCTGATTTCCCGCAAAGGGCGCTGAGGAGCGAAGGGCGCAAAGTCACTCTTTGCGCCCTTCGCTTCTTTGCGGCCTTTGCGGGAAATCACGTCTGACTTATTCTTTGCGAGCCGCTACGATTGGTTGAAATTCTCCTTCAAAATGCTTTGGAGCCAAGCCCGGTCTTCCTCTGAAAAAGCAGGCGACGGCGGTTCTTCCCGATAATGGATGGCTTCATCATACTCTCCCTGCCCGGCGGCATCTTCGAGGGCTTTTCCCAAATCGAGCCAGATGTCGGGGTCGGGCGATTTCAGGGGCACGGGCAAGATGGGCAGCTTTTCTCGCACGGTCAGTGCCCAAACCTGCGTCCGGGCATCGGCAGCCCGAACCAACATCACGAAATAATGCGCCCACCGGGGCAGTGCATGGTAAGCGGCAGGACGCTGACCCTTGCGCAGCAAGTCAATTTCAAGCAGGTGAACGCCGCTGCTGTAGAGCATTTCTCTTTTCTCCCGGTACTGTTCGATGCCAGGTTTTTGCTTGTTGACGGGGGAAAGAATTTCAATGGCAGTGATGAGTTGATTGTTGCCCCTATCCCTGATTTCAACCACCGGCACACGGGCTTCCACCACTTGGCGGGTCGGAAAAGACAAGGTCGGGGGCGTCGCCAATCCGTAGGTTGCCGCCGCAGGTTCCCGAAGCAAATCGGGCTGTTTTTTCAAAACCGCCACATCGGGATAGACGATGCCTACTTCCTCTTCCGCTGGGTAATATTCGTAGTTGTAAGTGTCAATCCTAACCAAGTATTTGGGCTTGACCTGGGGCGCTAATTGCCGCCGGATGCTGCTCGCCAATTCGTGGTGCAAGTCAGCCCAGAGGTAGCCTTCGAGCCAAGGATTCATGCCGGGGAAGGGAGATTTCATGTTGGTCAAATTTTTTCAAAAGTAGGGAATTTTGATTTTCCGCCGGTAGCACAGCCTTCAGGCTGTTTTGGGGTGCGGCGTTCACGCCGCCTGCG
>CAZHLB010000126.1:5531-12082 GCA_964533005.1 uncultured Saprospiraceae bacterium | reverse complement strand
ATTAACAAGTTATATGATATAAAAAACTAAAAATATATTGCATATAGTAAAGCATATTAATTTTGAAGTTAAAAATCTAAATTATTCTAACTTTTTTTTAAATAATTACAAACATGCTTTTAATTACATAATATCTATATCAATTTTAATTGCATTTTTTAAAGCCGATATTAATTCTGCCGCAGAATATGGTTTTAATAAACCAGCCATGTCTTTAATGGCTAAAATATGAGCGCCTTCATCTTCGAGTCGGCGAGCCATATCTATATAATATTGGAGATTAAATTTTTGCCGGTCTGGGTTTTGAATATCGCCCGTATAACATACGCAAGCTTCGGCGATACCCTTGCCGTCCGTGCGTTCCAGCACCGCACGTATGCTGGTTTGCATGGACTCTATATTATTGAATGAGTCGAATATGCGGAAGATATCAATGCCCTTTTTCCACGAATGCTCGATAAATGCCTCGATTAAATTATCGGGATATGCTTTATAGCCAACGCCATTGCTGCCCCGGAGAAGCATTTGGAACAAGATGTTCGGCATCCTTTTTCGCAAAGATTCCAAGCGGCGCCAGGGCGATTCTTTCAAAAATCGCAGCGCCACGTCGAAGGTCGCACCGCCCCACATTTCCACCGAAAACACTTGCGAGCCATGCCGCCGGGCGTACGATTCCGCCACTTTGGTCAGGTCGTAAGTGCGCACCCTCGTGGCGAGCAGCGATTGGTGGGCGTCCCGGAAAGTCGTGTCGGTGTACTGAATGCGAGGCTCGTTTTTGAGCCATTCGCAAAAACCGGCAGCGCCCAATTCGAGCAGGCGGTCACGGGTTCCCTTCGGAAAAGGCTCGCCGGGATTGAAGGTGGGAACGTGCGGATGGCGGAACAGGCGGTTCTTTTTTTCATCCACAAAATGCACATCGGGGTTGCCGTTGACGATGATTTCGCCCAAGTATTTCAAGACTTTCGTGCCCCTGTCCTGGCGGCGGGGCAGGTCGAAAAGCTCCGGGTTTTCGCCGATGAAGCCGACGGTGCAGTCGCCCTTGCGGAAGGTCTCGTGGCGCAACAGGTTTTCGAGGAAACCGATGTTCGTTTTCACGCCCCGGATGCGAAACTCGTTGAGCGAGCGCAGCAGCCGGTCGGCGGCGCCGGTGAAAGTTCTGCCCCAGGCGGTCACTTTCACGAGCATCGAATCAAAAAACGGCGAGATGGTCGCACCGGCGTAGGCGCTGCCTTCGTCGAGGCGGATGCCGAACCCCCCGGCAGGGCGGTAGGCGATGAGCGTGCCGTAGTCGGGTTTGAAATTGGCGGTCGGGTCTTCGGTCGTGATGCGGCATTGGATGGCAAAACCCTCCTGCGTGACGCTCGCTTGCGAGTAAATCCGCAGCGACGGGTCGGACAGCGCCGCTCCCTGGGCAATCAAAATTTGCGCCCGCACCAGGTCAATGCCGGTGATTTCCTCCGTGACCGTATGCTCCACCTGGATGCGGGGATTGACCTCGATGAAAAAGATATTTTGCTGATTGTCAACGAGAAACTCCACCGTCCCGGCGTGTGTGTAGCCGACGTGGCGGCAGAGGCGCAGGGCGTAATCGTAGAGTTTTTCCTTCGCCGCCTGGCTCAACGAGAGCGCCGGAGCGATTTCGACGACCTTCTGAAACCGGCGCTGCACCGAGCAATCCCGCTCGAACAGGTGGACGATATTGCCATGTTTGTCGCCCAAAATCTGCACCTCGATGTGCTTGGGGTTTTCGATGAATTTCTCCAAAAACACCGTGCCGTCGCCGAAAGCCGTCTTCGCCTCGCCGCTCGCTTCCTTCCAGGCGCTCGCCAAATCCGCCTCCGAGCGCACGACCCGCATTCCCCGACCGCCGCCGCCTGACGCCGCCTTCACCATTACGGGAAAACCGATGCGCCGTGCCTCTGACAGCACGATTTCCTCGCTGTCCAACGGCTGCTGCGAGTCGGGAATCATGGGCACGCCGACCTTCGCCGCCGCTTGTTTTGCCATGACTTTGTCGCCGACTTGCTCCATGACTTCCGGTTCGGGCCCCACGAAAACGATGCCTTCCTCCCGGCAGCGCCGTGCGAAACGGACGTTTTCCGACAGGAAACCGTAGCCGGGATGGATGGCGTCCACCCGGTTGGTTTTCGCCACCCGCAGGATTTCCTCGACGTCGAGGTAAGGCTTGAGCGGCTGGTCGTCTTCGCCGATTTGGTAGGCTTCATCGGCTTTGTAGCGGTGCAGGGAGTAGCGGTCTTCGTAGGTGAAAATGGCGACCGTGCGCAAGCCTAACTCGCTGGCGGCTCGGAGGACACGGAGGGCGATTTCGCCTCGGTTGGCGATGAGGAGGGAGCGGATGGGAGTGGGAGCGGATGGGTTCATGCAGTACGGTTTGCTTTGAAAGTGAGGGGCAAACGTACTGGGTTTTCAATAAAAAAGCGGCGAAGCACTCGAGGGTGCTTCGCCGCTTTCCAGATGAAAATCTTGGGGTAAAATTATTCTTTTGACACCTGCACCGTTTCGGTCAGCCATTCATTTCCAACTTGTGCCCTGACAACATAAAGCCCATTCGGAACGGTGGACAAGTCCATTTCAACCATTGTGGTTTCCAAGTTAGGCAGGTCGAGCGCCGTTGTTCCCATCATATTTATCAGTTGAGCATGGTGGATGGTTGCTGGTGCTGGCTCATCCATTCCATTGTCGTGGATTACCTCCAGGTTGAGGACGCTGCTGGCTGGATTTGGATAGGCTTGGAATTCATATTCTCCGTCGCAGCCCGAAGCGTATGGATACAGCCAGAAAAATTGCTGGAAAGTGCCACACTCATTGTCCGCCGTCACTTTGACCTGAGCCGGAGCAGTATTTTGAGGGTTCATGTAGATGGTTGCGCCAGAGCAGTTGACATTGTACAAGGTGTGAGGCGGAAGACCCACATTGTTGACCAATTGCCAGGTCAGGCAGGGAGGTGTCGAGTCGTCGCCGAGCACGGTAGCACCCATTGTGTGCCAGCCCGGGCAAACAACCCTTTGCCAGCCAGCCTCAGTATCTATTTTAGGGTTGACGATGTTGGGCTTGCCGACGAACATGTCCTTGGCTACGGTGGTTGACGTGCCGCATCCTGAAATCAAGAAGGTTATTGTAGCCTCTGAACCAGCTGCGCCACCCGGACCGTCAAGTGGGGTGATGGTTGCCGAAACTCCAGAGCCAGAAAGTGGCGTGACCGGAGCGTTGGCAGGCGTGACCGACCAAGTTGCTGTCGAGCCTGCCGGCAAAATACTTGACAAAGTATAAGTCTCTTGCTCGCAAAGCCTGTCTGCACCATCTACAAATGTGCCGGGCGTGACAATCACCAATGGAATGTTCAAAGTGCAGGCAGATGAGACCCCGTAATCACTAAAAGTTGCAACGACATTGCCGCCATTTTGCCCGTTCGTGTTCACATTGATGAACTGCGTATTGGAGGGTCCGTTGAAAGACCAGCCCGACGGAATAGTCCAAGACCAAGCCGGGGTACTTGAGGTATAACCGGCTGGCTGTGAAGATGCTGCAAATCCACTGGCACCTGGTTCCCCGCAACGTTCCGTCAATTTTTGAGCATTGATTGGGCAAGGCGTAGAAAGCGTTCGTGTTATGGGAAGAACAGCCGTATTGGAGTTGAATGCAATTGACCCGCAGGCACTTCTGCCCGTTGCTGTTACTACGGTGCCGTTACCGCCCATGGTCGTATTTACGTTAATGGTTGGTGCAGTTGTCGGCGTTGAAGTGATGTTCCAATTAGTTGGCACCGTCCAGTCAAAACTGGTGACTGCAAATGGATTGGGGTCGTTCGTTCCTCGGAAGGGATAGTTGGCACTCGCAGTGTAAATGACTTGGTGAGAGAAACCCGCTGACAGGCTGTTCGGTCCCGTAATAGCAGGGATGACACCCACGAGGGTTCGGATGGGTACGGGCACGGTTTTACTATCAGAAGCATTTTGACACGGGCTTGTGCTGCTGGTTCGGGTCACAATAATGCTACCTTGAAGTCCATTGTCAAACCAATTGACCGTAATGGTTCCGTCGTCTCCATTTTCTACCAAAGAACCATTTGTAATGTTTACTTCATGGCAAGCCGGTAGGTAGTTGTTGATGGTGTAGGTGACGTTGGTGTTTGGACAAACTGCATTAGAAGTTGGGTTGGGAGAAAAAGTAATCTCGGCAATCAGATTGGTGAAATTCATCAGAAAGATGAACATTAGGCAGAAGTGGTTAAGTTTTTTTGTTCGCATGACGTATAGATTTAAGTGAGTAAATCAGGTTTATTACATACAAAGGGCGGAACTCGGATACAAAAACCTTTTCCAAATTATCAGAATATCCACCTAAAGTTCCGTCGATATGGATATCATCTCCTTTGTAATGAGAGCGACGATAAGCTACAGACAAAGCAGCTTCTGAAGAAAGCCATAAGTTATTGGCGAGCTTTACTTGACATCCAAGGGTACCGTTCATACCAATTTTGAATTCTTTCTTGAATCCTTTCCATCGAAGAGAATCTGACAGCGTCAGAAGGTAAAAGAAATTCTGCCGATAGTAGCTTCCTACTGCTTCTATGCCTGCAAACCAGCGAAAAACGCCGCTTGTACGCTGCCATTCGTGCCCAATAGATAAATAAGGAGCATAAGTCCGGTAAGTATCGGGCGTCCATCTTCCAACGTCAATAAAGTCTCTTACCTCGGTGTCCACGCCTGCCCGCAGCCGCCAAGCCTTGCCAGCACCGTTTTTCAGAGAGTAATTCCGCCGTGCGAAAAGCGTCGTTTTCGGCACGTTTTCCTTGTCAATCAGCGGGAGCAGGTCAACGCCGATTTCCCAGTGAGGCTTGAAGGTAGTGTCGGCTTTGGCAGTTTGTGCCAGGCAATCGGAAGTGAAAAAAGCCAGGGTGAAACCGATGGCGAGCAATGAAATAATGAGACGCATATCGTTTGTGTTTGTGGCAGCAGCCGAAGTGATTTGACCCTGCAAACCTACTGGGGTTGCTGCCGAGGTGAATAGAACAATTCGCTCATAATATGTGAAGATTCGCTCGAAAAATGGTGCAAAACGCACCTATTGTTCCTTGTCTAAGAAAGCCCGCAGCTTGGCAGGCGCCCAGCCAGTGTGCTTGCGAAAAAAGAGGTTGAAATAAACCGGGTCTTGAAAACCCAACTCCCATCCGATGGCTTGAACCTGCAAATCAGTAGCCTCCAGCAGCCGAATAGCTTCGAGCATCAGCCGCAAGTGAATGCAGCGGGTGGGAGGGCAGCGTAAAGATTGCTGGCAGGCTTTGCGCAGACTGGGCAGGCTCAAATGCAAGTAATTGGCGTAAAACTTTGGAGAACGCTCTTCTTTAAACTGAGCCTCCACCGCTTCAAGGAATGTCATTGCCTGACGACCGGCAGCGTTTGACCGCCACGGCGGGTCGAGCAGAATTTCCCAGGCTTCTCCCAAGTCGTTTGCCGCTTCGAAAGGAGTTTGAAAATGCCCGTTGGAGTGAAAGTGAAAGGTAGAAAGGAAGAATCTTGCCCCCCCCCCCACACTTGTCAAGTGGATGGGTTGGGGGGCGGTTGGAGTGGGAACCGGGTCTCGAGACATTATTCATCTGGTTGGTTTGTGGATTATTGGTCAAAGAGGCGAATGGCAAAAATAGCAGGTCAAGCCCAAAAATCTAATCTCCTTGAAGGTGACTTTTGGCAGGCAACTTAGAGAATAAGGATGTCGCAGTTGCAAGATTATTTTATCCTATCACCATATCAATTAAGCGCTCACCTCACCTCAAACTCCATATAAACATTCACATCAAAAGTGCTTTCCGGCGGAAAAGCCAGCCCCCGCAAAATCACCCGCACGTCCACCGTTGGCTGAAAAAGCAAATCCCGCACGTCCGCATCGTTACCGCCGTACAAATCCAGGTCGTAGCCAGTGCCGAAAGGCACGTAATCCCGGTAGAACATTTCCCTGCCGCAGTATTCCTGCGTGTCGCTCGTGCCCGGCGGGCAAAAGCGGATGATGACTTCCCGCTCCCGCAGGAAGTCCAATTTTTCCTCATTGAAAATGGCAGACAGGCGGGCAAAACGAGGCACGATGGTTTTGATGTCAGCCGTGTCCACGCCTTCGAGCGCAAAGACTGCCAGCGCATTGGTCGGCACATTTTTGATTGTGAAAAAATGGGTGGCAAATGGGTCGAGCGCAGGGTTCACCGAGAAGGTGAGATTGCTCATCGGGATGATGAAAAGGGACTTGCTTTCCTTTTTGCAGGAAAAAAACAGGCAGGCAACGAGCAGCAGCGAAGCAAGCGGCAACGTGCGAAACGAGGCGTTTGAAGTGTAAAATGCGGTCAATTTTTTCATCGTTGAATTTTTATTTCTGAGAACGAACCGGGTGTGGAAAATCATTTCGGTCGCAGGCAAATTTGGCTACCTTCGGTTTTATTGATTTTTTTGCCGCTGCCTGGTTTTCCCGCAAAGTCCGCAAAGGAGCGGAGGTCGCAAAGTCTCCCGATAGTTATCGGGATAGCGCCCTTCGCTCCTTTGCGG
>CAZHLB010000126.1:4605-5521 GCA_964533005.1 uncultured Saprospiraceae bacterium | reverse complement strand
GAGATGGTTGAGTCTCAACCATCTCAACCATCTCAACCTGCATTTGACCAAACTGCAAAACATGGGCGAAGCCAAAGTTTCCATAGCTAAAGACACGAGCGACCTGCAAGTTTTCGTGCGCAATCTCCTCAACGACGTGCAGGCGCTGGAGCACATGCTCCAAGACCACTGGTTCGAAACGGACGTCATGCGCATCGGCGCCGAACAGGAAATGTGCCTGGTGGATAACCGCACTTTCAAACCGGCGCTCATCAATATGAAGGTGATTGATGCGATGGGCAAACCGGATTGGCTCGACACCGAGCTTGCCCGTTTCAACCTCGAAATCAACATGACTCCGAGGGTCTTCACGGGCGACTGCCTCCGGCTGATGGAGGAAGAAAACGCCGCAAACCTCGCCAAAATCAGGGAGACCGTGAAGGAGATGGGCGCTGCCGTAGCCCTGACCGGCATCTTGCCGACCTTGCGAAAGTTGGACATGGAACTGGACAACCTGACGCCCAAACCTCGCTACAAAGCCTTGATGAACTCGCTGAACGACCAGTTGCTGGGCGGTCATTTTGAGCTGAATCTCAAGGGGATAGACGAGTTGCGCATCCGGCACGACTCGCCGCTGCTGGAGGCTTGCAACACGAGTTTTCAGGTGCATTTGCAGGTCGCCCCGGCTGAGTTTGTTTGCATGTACAATATTGCGCAGACCCTCGCCGCCCCGGTGATGGCGATTGCCGCAAACTCGCCGCTCGTTTTTGGAAAACGCCTCTGGCACGAGAGCCGGATTGCCCTTTTTCAGCAATCGCTCGACACTCGCAGCACGCACGACCACCTGCGGGAGCGCCTCGCCAGGGTCAATTTCGGCACCGGGTGGCTGCACCATTCCATCCTCGAAATTTATAGGGAAGACATCTCCCGTTTCCGG
>CAZHLB010000126.1:0-4595 GCA_964533005.1 uncultured Saprospiraceae bacterium | reverse complement strand
ACGCCGAAGCTCAAGGCTTTGCAGGTACACAACTCCACCGTCTATCGCTGGAACCGCCCTTGTTACGGCATCAGCGACACTGGCAAGCCGCATCTGCGCATCGAAAACCGGGTGCTGCCTGCGGGCCCCACCAACATTGACGAAATGGCGAACGCCGCTTTTTGGCTGGGCGCAATGGTCGGGATGCGGAAAAACTGCGCTGACATCACCGAAAAATTGCTCTGGGAAGACGTGCGGGACAACTTCATGAAAGCCGCCCAATTCGGCATTGACTCCACTTTCAATTGGTACGGCGAGCAAAAAATTAGCGTTACCGACCTAATTGTGAAGGAGTTGCTGCCGCTGGCAAAAGAAGGACTGCAAGAGCGCCAGGTCAATCCCGACGACATCAGCCGCTACCTCGGCATCATCGAGGAGCGAGCCAAACGCCACACCAACGGCGCTCGCTGGCAACTGCGAGCCTTCACCAATCTCAGAAACAGCATCACCACCGACGAAGCAACTGCCGTGCTGACGGCTTGCATGGTCAAAAAACAAGAGGAAGACATGCCCGTCCATCTTTGGGAGTTGCCCGAACCGGGCGACCTGGAAACCTACGTCCCCAGCCGTCTGCGGGTCGAGGAATTCATGACCACCGACCTGTTCACCGTGCAGCAAGACGACATCATTGACCTCGTCACGGAAATCATGGACTGGCGAAAAATCAGGTACATGCCCGTCGAGGACTCGAAAGGACACCTCATCGGCTTGGTCACGAGCCGCCTGCTGCTGCGGCACTATTCCCGCATTGTCAAATTGGATAATAAACCTGCGCTGACCGTGAAGGACATCATGAACCGCCAACCCATCACCACGACGCCAAAAGCGACTTTGATGGAAGCCATGAAATTGATGCGAGACCGTAAAATCGGCTGCCTGCCGGTGGTGCAAGGAGAGCAGATGGAACTGGTGGGAATAATTACGGAGATGGACTTTTTGCGGATATCGGCGAGGCTTATCGAGCGGGTGGAGGCTAAAAAACCGTAAGTTTTCTATCAAAAATGAAAGGGCTGAATTGGCTATGATTTCCAATGCTATAAATCCTTTTTTCTATGAGCAGGCTAAACAGCATTATTTTGGACGAAGCTATCGTCAACAAAATCTTCCTTTTGCGCAATCATAAAGTAATGCTTGACCGAGATTTGGCGGAGCTTTACGATGTAAAGCCCATTCGCCTTCGGGAACAGGTAAAAAGGAACATCGAGCGATTTCCATCCAATTTCATGTTTCAACTTACCGATGAGGAAGTGGAAAGCATGGTATCGCAAAATGCGATACCTTCCAGACAGCATCTTGGCGGTTATCTACCTTATGCTTTTACTGAACATGGCGTGTTGATGTTGGCAAGTGTGCTGAAAAGCCAAAGGGCAATTCAAATGAGCATTCGCATCATTGAAATATTTGTCCAATTGAGAGAAATGCTGCTCACGCACAAGGATATTTTGCTGAAATTGGAACAGATGGAAAAGAAGGTCACCTCACACGATGAAGATATACGGCATATTTTCACCCTGCTTCGTCAAATGCTAAATACGCCGCCGCCGAAAAGAACTCCAATTGGTTTCAAGCAGAATAGGAAGGAATAGGAACCGGCATTGAAAAGGAGATTCACTCATACAACTTCCCATCCGCCACCTTCTTTTCTAGCAACTCAGATTTCCCGCCTTTCTCAACCGCCCGCTGCCAATACTGAACCGCCTCCGCCGAATTTCCCAACTGAAAAGACACGTCCCCAAACTGCTCCAGCACCGCCGGGTCGCCTTCGCCGCCGTGCGCCAATGCTTTGGCAAGCAGGTCTTTGGCAGCCTTAAAATCCTTCATTTTGTAAAACACAAAAGCCAGCGCCGCCTCGTGTCTTGGCACGTTCGGGGCAAGTTCGTTCAGGTGGGTGGCAAGCTCTTTTGCCTTGTCCAATTTTTCATTGCGGGCAGCCAGCGTGTGGCTATAATTGATGAGTGCAAGCGGCTCGTTGCCAGCGATTTTCAGCGCCTCCTCGAAGGCGTTGTCGCTCTGCGAATATTGCTTGAGGTGGAAATAGGCAAGCCCCGTTTCGTTCAGCACGTCGTAGCGCAGGCGGGGATTTCTGGAAGCCATGATGAGTGCCTGCTGCAAGGCGTCGAGGGCATCTTTGTGTTTGCCTTCGCCGTTGTGCCCCACGCCGAGGAAGTAAAATGCAGTCGCCTGGTTGGGGAAAATATCGAGGGCTTTTTCGGCGGTGGCGATGAGTTGGTCGTAGTCCTTTTGCTCGGCGAGAAGGTTGAGCACCTGCTCCCAAACGAGCCAGATATTGTCGTCTAATTCCAGCGTCTTTTGGTATTTCGCCAAAGCCTTTTCCTTGTCTCCGCTGTAAAAAAGCACGTCGGCGAGGACGGAAAATGCCTTCGCCGAATTGGGATGCACCCGCTCCAAAATGCCGGTGAGCGCCAGCAAACTTGCCGCCAGACTTTGGTCGCCCGTTTCCGCCAGGCGGTTCACGTAGGGCAGGATTTCCTTGATTTTAGTATCAATGTCTGTTTTCGGATTTTCAAAAACGGGCTTCAGCGAGGTGAGAAAACGCTGGTCGTCGTTGCCCTTCGATTCTTCCGCCAGGGCGATGGCGGCACGAGCGTCGCCGGGGTCGAGGTTGAGGATTTGGCGGTAGATTTCTTTGGCTTTTGCCAGGTCGTTGATTTGCTCGTAAAACGTGGCGAGCGTGTGCAGGTAGGCAGTGTTTTTTGGGAAGGCAGCGATGAGGCTTTCGATTTCCTTCGCCGCTTTTTTGTAGTCGCCCAAACCCATGTACAGCAGGTGTTTGTGGCGGGTGGTTTCTTCGTGGATGCCGGTCAGTTTTTCCAAGCGGTCGTAGATTTCGACTGCCTTTTGCGGGTCGCCTGCCCGCACGAGGTAGTATGCCCACTTGGTGTAGTATTCCTCATTGCGAGGGTCGTTTTTCACCAAGATTTCATAGACGGCGGCGGCGTCCCTGTCCTTCCCGGCACGCTGGTAGAGGTCTGCGAGATACATTTGAAACCAGGCGTTTCCCGGCTCCAATTCCACCGATTTTTTGGCGCTCGCCAGAGCCTCGTCCTGCTTTTTCAGGGCTTCATAGACCCTCGCCAATTCGTAGGCAGCGGCGGCGTTTCGAGGGTCTTTTTCGAGGACTTCCTTGAATTTGGCGGCAGCTTTATCCCAGTTGGAGAGCAGCATTTGCTGTTTGCCGTCAATGAAAACTTCCTGGAGTTGCACGTCGGCTTCGGTGGTCGTGCCGGGTTGCGCCAGCAGGTTTGCGGCGAAAAACAAGGCGAAAAGGAGGGGTGAAAAAATGTATCTTGACATTGTCAGCGGTTTGATTTTCAATTTAGAAACGTGCGCAGAATGACATGGCAAAGGTGAAGCGAAACCACCTTTCCGAAAGTCTCAAACTTTCGGAAAGGTAGCCTTTCAATCGAGCCCCGCCTTTCCGAAAGTTTGAGACTTTCGGAAAGGTTGCGTCATATTTTATTCTTTAAAAGTCGTGTAATCCCCAATGCTGATATCCGACATCCGCCCCTCGTAATCCACGTGGTTGCCCACCATCGAATTGGTGAACAGCGCATTGCGTACCGTCGTATTGCCCTGAATAACGCTGTTCCGAACTATCGAGTTTTGAATGACAGACTTCTGACCAACCGACACGTGCGGCCCCACCACCGAGTTGACAACCCTCGCTCCTTCGCCAATAAAACACGGCTCGATTACTGTTGAATTTTCAATGATGGCGCTGCTCGCCAACAGGTTTTCCCGGGTGCTTTTGATTTCCAGCATCCGCCGGTTGGTGTCAATGATGTTCTGTTTGTTGCCGCAGTCGAGCCATTCTTCGATGCCTGCCGCCCGGAAGCGGTAGCCCTGGTTTTTCATGTTTTCCAGGACGGAAGTGATTTGAAATTCGCCTTTGTCCTTGACGTTGCCTTCAATCAGGCGGCGAATTTCATCCCGCAGATAGCCGCCCTCCCGCACGTAGTAAAGCCCAACGATGGCGAGGTCGGAAACAAAAACCGGCGACTTTTCAACGAAGTCGGTGATGATATCCTCCTCGTTGACTTTCACCACGCCGAAGTGCGACGGGTCGGCGACTTTTTTGACCCAAATCACGCCGTCCTCGTTCGGGTCGAACTGAAAATCCGCCTTGAAAAGCGTGTCGGAAAAAGCGATGAAAACATTGCCTTCGAGGCTCTCGGCAGCGCAGCCGATGGCATGGGCGACGCCGAGCGGCTGGGTTTGGTAATAAATTTTCCCGGCTGCGCCGAAACGCTCGGCGATGTCCACCAATGCCCGCTCCACTTCCTTGCCGAAGTCGCCGCAGACGAAAGCGATTTCTTCAATTTGACCCTGGTAGCCTGCCGTCAAGTCTTCGACGATGCGCTGCACCATGGGTTTCCCGGCGATGGGAATGAGGGGCTTGGGGAGGGCTAAAGTGTGCGGGCGGAGGCGAGTGCCTCTGCCTGCCATGGGAATGATGATTTTCATATCAAACAGAAAGAGAGGGGTTGTTTTTGAGATTTTTTCAAATAAAAATCTCAAAAACAACCCCTCTCTAA
>CAZHLB010000125.1:10854-12311 GCA_964533005.1 uncultured Saprospiraceae bacterium | reverse complement strand
ACCTGACTTTTCACTTTGCGGTTAGCGAGTGCGCCTACCCTACCCTTTCCAACGATACGATTGCAGTGAATTTTTCGGTCGGCTTGGTGGAAATCTGCGACGGCATTGACAATGATTTTGACACCCACGTGGACGAAGGGCTGCGCCACTTTTTCTACGACGACGACGACCTCGACGGCTTTGGCGACGCTGCCACCGAGGTGCTGGAATGCACCGCCCCGGCTGGCTACCTGACTGACAAAACCGACTGCGACGACACGAACGCAGTCGTTTTTCCCGGCGCAACGGAAGTCTGCAACAACATTGATGACGACTGCGACGCCTTGCTCGACAGCAACGACCCAGGCGTTTTCGACCAGGAAATGCCAAGCGTGAATTGCAAAAATATCACCTTGTCGCTCGACGCAAACGGGCAGGCGAGCATTCAGGCAGCTTCCGTTTTTCAAAATGGCAGCGACAATTGTGGGGCGGTGAATTTGGTCAGCGTGATTCCTAACTCATTCAATTGCAGTCACTTGGGCACTACCGAGGTGGTTTTGATTGTCAACGACGGGCACAACAACGTCAACTCCTGCACCGCCAACGTGACCATCGTTGACAACACCCAGCCGAATATTTCCTGCAAAAACGTCACCGTCTCGCTCAGTTCCGCTTCGCAGGCGAGCATTGCCCCGGCGTTGGTTTTCGACGGCGGGGGCGACAACTGTGGCTCGGTGAATTTGGTCAGCGTCGTGCCTAACTATTTCGTTTGCAGCAACTTAGGCGCAAACACTGTCACACTCACCACCAACGACGGGCATGGCAACGTGCAAACCTGCACCTCCATCGTGACGCTGATTGACCCGATTCCGCCGGTGGCGAAATGCAAAGACATCACCGTCCAACTCAGCGGCAGCGGCGTGGCAAGCGTCGCTCCCGCAAACGTCAACGACGGCAGCACTGACAACTGCCCGGTCAATCTGAGCCTGAGCAAAACCAGCTTCAACTGCTCCAACGTCGGTCAAAACATCGTCCAACTCACCGCTACCGACCCGGCTGGAAATTCGCACCAATGCAGCGCCGTGATTACAGTGCAGGATTTGGTGAAACCGACGGCGCTTTGCAAGTCAGCTATCATCAATCTCGACGCCAGCGGTCAGGCGAGCCTCGCCACTTCGCAGGTGAATAACAACAGCTCCGACGCCTGCGGCATTCAGGGTTTGAGCCTTTCCAAAACCAGTTTTGTCTGCGCCGACAAAGGATTGAAAACGGTGACGCTGACCGTGACGGACGTGAACGGAAACACAAAAACCTGCGCCTCTTCAGTGCTCGTGAAAGATGCCATCAAGCCGACGGCGCTTTGCAAAAATGCCTCGCTCACCCTCGACGCCAACGGAAGCGGCGTCCTCACTTCGGCGATGATAAACAATGGCAGCAGCGACAATTGCGGCATCCAAAGTTTCACCATCACGCCGAGC
>CAZHLB010000125.1:8159-10844 GCA_964533005.1 uncultured Saprospiraceae bacterium | reverse complement strand
GATACGCACCAGTTCGGTGCGCTCGTCGCCCCCTTTCACCATCACGCCGAGCACACTCAGTTGCTTCAATGTCGGAAACAACACGGTCACGCTCAAAGTCACCGACCCCAGCGGCAACTACAAAACCTGCACGGCGACGGTGAACGTTGCGCCTTTCATCACCATTTCGGGCATCCCGGTGGCAAATGCGACCTGCAATCAAGCCAACGGCAGCATCACCATCAATGCAAATTCGGCAGGCGGCGGGCAGTTGGGTTACTCCATCAACGGCGGCGCTTCGTACAGTTTGACCTCTGTTTTCAACAACCTTCCGCCCGCCAGCTATTTGGTCAAAGTCATTGCCTACGGCACGAATGGCTGCACCGGCAACGGCGGCTCGGTCATCGTCAGCAACGTGAACTCGAACAATACTTTTTACAAGGATTTGGACAACGACGGGTACTCGGACGGGGTGAGCCAGGCAGCCTGCGCCCAGCCGAATGGCTACAAATTGGCGGCGAATTTGACCGCCACCAGCGGCGATTGCAACGACAGCGACCCGCTGCAATTCCCCGGTCAGGTTTGGTACAAAGACCAGGACAACGACGGCTACTCGAATGGGCAAACGCTCGTTCAATGCTCAAAACCAACGAATTACAAAGCTGCCAGCCAACTCACCGCCACTTCCGGCGACTGCAACGACACAAACGCAGCCATCAAACCCGGCGCAACGGAAATCTGCAACGCCCTCGACGACGACTGCGACAGCCAAACGGACGAGGGTCTGAGCGGAGCAACCTACGTCGGCAACATCACCTTCTCGACCCCATCGCAACTGAACAACTGGGCGCAGTGCTACTCCGTCATCCAAGGCAACGTGACCATCCAAAACAGCGGCGTGACCAGCCTGGCGAAACTTGGCAACATCACCAAAATCACCGGAAGCCTGACCATCAAAAGCACCGGACTTGACAACTTGCTGGGTCTGAACAACCTGAAAAAAATAGGCGGCGCATTGACCATCAATAACAATGGCACGCTGGATTCGCTGGCAGGATTGGCAGGCTTAGACACGGTGGGCACGACCCTGAAAATTTACCTGAACACGAAGCTGGCGCTTTGCTGCCCGGTGAAAGGTTTGGTCAACGAAACGACGCCTCGCTACGTCGGCGGCGTGATTTCGATTTACTCGAACAAGGACGGGTGCAGCAGTGTCGCTCAAATCAATTCGACCTGCCCTAATTTCGGCGGCGACGGCAGCGGCAACGAGTTGCTCGTTTTGCCTGGCGGCGAAGGCAGCGACCCGGCGGATTTTGATTTTGAAGAAATAACAACGGAAACTTTTAGTCTGACACTTTTCCCAAATCCTGCCGACGAAATAGTGCAGGTGAGCATCGGCGGCAAGTTTGCCAACGGCAGCTTGCGGGTCTTCGATGGGACGGGGCGGATTGTGTTTTCTGAAAAATTAGAGGAAGGCACGAGTGAGGCGGCGCTGAACGCAAGCGAATGGAAGTCAGGCATTTACCTCGTCCAAGCCGTGCTGGACGGGGAGCTACTCACGCAAAAGGTGTTTGTAAACTAATATTGCTTGGAGGAATTTGAAAGCCGGGCTTCTGCGAAGGAGTCCGGCTTTGTTTTTTTTGAGCAATGCACACGTGTATTTTCTACTTTCACCCCGAAAACAATTTGAATCCCTGATAACCAAACCTCGCCTCTCCGGATTCTTTCTCGAACTGCTCTTCCCGAACAAATTCAGGCAAAAACTACCGAACCTTCTTTCCTCCAAAACTAAATGAACACCAGTCATTTAAAGCCTATCCTGCTTGGCGCTTGCCTGCTGTTTTCCCTGCCTGTTTTTTGCCAGGAAGACCTCCATTTCCGTTGGCTTTCCACCAAAGACGGCTTGCCCTCCGACACGGTTTACGGCGTTGCCGAAGACCATTTTGGCTTCCGCTGGCTCGGCACGAGGAACGGGCTTTGCCGCTTCGACGGGCACTCCTTTCAAAACTTCCCCGCACAACCGGGCGAGGTAGATTCCACCAAGCAATCGAGAAAAACGCTGCGCCATCCAACCGTCGGCGTCCTCCAAACCGGCTCGGACGGCAGCCTCTGGCTTGCCAACAACGCTGGCGGTCTTTGTCGCTTCGAACCGGCGACGGAAACTTTCACCTACTTCCCAGACGTGATGGCACAACTTCCCGAAGGGCAAAAAAAAGTCAGCTTTTTGCATCTCGACGCCCGGCAGAAAATTTGGGTGAACCAGCATTTGATTTTCGACACGAAGACCCTCGAATTTGAGCGGGCGAGCTTTCCCGATTCGACGCTTGGCTTGGTCGGAAACGTGTTCGGCGACAGCCGGGGCGACACCTGGTTTGGCACCTGGATGGACACTTACAGCGTCGTTCGGCGGGACGGGCGCACCGGGAAGTTTCAGCAGTGGCTCGTTCCTGACCAAACGGCAAGAAACCAGCCGCCGCAACTCATCCAACGAATGATGGAGGACAGTCGGGGCGACCTTTGGTTTTCCACCTACATCGGGTTGGTTCATCTCGACCGGCGGACGGGCAAATTTTGGCGCTACGACGCAGGCAATTCCGGCTTGAAAAACAGCTCGGTCACCGATGTTTTGGAAGACGCCAGCGGCAATTTGTGGGTCGCCACCTACGGCGGAGGGCTGCACTTTTTTGACCGGAAAACCGGCCTCCG
>CAZHLB010000125.1:0-8149 GCA_964533005.1 uncultured Saprospiraceae bacterium | reverse complement strand
ATTTTTCACCCGATTTCGCTGGCGGCTCACGCCAATGGTGACCTGGAAGCGGACATCATTTCCTCGTTGTTTCAAGACAAAGAAAGGCGCATTTGGGTCGCCACGCTCGGCGGCGGCGTGTTCGTGCTCGACCGCACCCCGCCTGTTTGGCAACTGCTGACCCACTTTCCTGACGGCGAACCTTTGCCCGGCATGGAGGGCGCCATCCCCGACCGGCAAGGCAGGATTTATTTCCGGTGCTTTCTCGGCAAGCTCAACCTGAATGAAACTTTCACCGGCATCGCCCGGCTCGACCCGGTCAGCTTAGGTTGGAAAATGTTCCCGGCAGCTTCGTTGCCCGGTGGGGATGCGACTGTTTTTTTTGGCAGCCTGCCGCCGGAGCAGCGCCAGGCTTATTTTTTCAACCCGGATTTTGTGTTTTCGCTCGAAGACGAGCAGATGAAGCGGTGGAAAATCAGCCGGGACGGATTTCACGCATTGCGAGGCTATCTTTTTTCGCCACGCCAGCTCCGGTTTATTTTGATTGACAAGGCATTGAAAGAAATGCACCTGACCTTCGACCCGGTCTCCGGCGCTTTCGCCCCGGCAAACCCAAACGGGGCTTCGCCGACCTGCTGGAACATTTTTACGGATAGCCGCGGGCGTACCTGGTGCGCTACGGGCAACCTCTTGCGAAAAGAACAAGGCGAGGAGGTTTGGACGGATTTCGAGGGAAAAAACGGGCTGTCGTTTTCACCAACAAATTGGAAGACCGGAGACCCCGATTTAACCAAGCTGTTCCGCTTTGCCGAAGACTCCCTGCGCCAGGTCTGGATTGGCTCCGAGCATGGACTTTACGTTTGGAGGGAAGAAACGCAAGGCTTCGAGGCACTCGACGAAAAAAGCGGCTTGCCCGACCGCCACGTGGTGCAGGTGAAAACCGACGAGGCGGGCGGCGTTTGGGCATTCACCAAAAAAGGAGTGGCGAAAATTGACCCCAAAACCAGAAAAGTCCTGCTCACCCTCGACCGAAAGGCAGGCTTGCTGCACGACCAGGTCGAAGCGGTTTTCGCCGACCGCCAGGGTCGCTGCTGGCTGTTTCATGCGGAAGGCATCACCCTTTGGCAACTTGCGGGCGGGCAATTCCGGCACGTGCACACCCAGGCGCAACTCGACGGCAGTGGGTACGCAGGCTCAAACTATCCAAGTTTTCATTTTCACGAAGCCACCGGGCGCATTTTTGCCTCGACTACCGCCGGGCTGTTGCTCGTGGAAACCAAGCTCGCCCAGACCAGCCGCTCTCAAAAACTCGCCCTCGCCGCCGTGCTGACCGACGGCAAGCCACTGAAAACGGACTCCGCTCATTTTTTGAAAAAGGCTTTCATCGTGCCGCCCGGCGTGAAATACCTGACCCTTCGGTTTTCCGATTTCGATTTCGACGGCAAAACCTCGCCGCTCTTTTCCTACCGGCTGGATGGCTTCGACGAGACGTGGCGGGAGACTGACCAGCCGGAAATCACTTTCACCGGTTTGCCGCCGGGCAAGTACCGTTTTTGGGTAAAAGCCCTCGGCAAAGACGGTTCGCAGCTTGAGCCGATTTCCGTCAGCCTGCGCATCCGCCCACCTTGGCACGCAACCTGGTGGGCATATTCGCTGGCGGTTTTGCTTGCCAGCAGCCTCATTTTTTGGGTGCGCCGCAACGAGCTTCGCCGCAAACTGGAACACGCTGAAAACCTGCACCTCAAGGAACTCGACGCCCTGAAAACCAGCCTCTACGCCAACGTCACCCACGAATTCCGCACCCCGCTCACCCTGATTTTGGGCGAAGCCGAACAAGCCCGCTTCGACGCCGACCGACTTGATAAACAAGGTTTTCTGGAAAAACTCGGCATCATCGAAAGGAGCGGCAGGCGCTTGCTCCAACTCGTCAACCAGATGCTCGACCTGCGCAAATTAGAAGCCGGGGCGCTGCAACCCGACTGGCAACAAGGCGACGTCGTGCCGCTGCTTCGGCTGATTGCCGACGGCTTCCAGTCGCTCGCCAAAAGCAAGGGCATCGAGTTGATTTTCCAGGAAAATCTGGGCTGGCTCATCATGGATTACGACGCCGACAAGCTGCAAAAAGTCGTGTCGAACCTGCTTTCCAATGCGGTGAAATTCACGCCGAAAAGCGGCAAAGTCAGCCTGAAATTATCGAGGGAAAATGGTGAGAAATTACCGTCCGGGGCCAGCCAGCCGCCGCTCGAAGGTTGGCTGCTCATCGAAGTTTCAGATACCGGTGCAGGCATCTCGCAGGAGGATTTGCCGAGAATTTTCGACCGTTTTTTCCAGGCGAAAAGTGCGGCACATAGTGCTGACAGCACTTCAAGTGCTGTCAGCACTGCAGGCGGCACAGGCATCGGGCTGACCCTGGTGCATGAATTGACAACCTTGTTCGGCGGGAAAATCAAGGTCGAAAGTTCACCTGGCAAAAGCACGGTTTTCAGCCTCCGGCTGCCCATCCATCACCTTGCTCCGGCGAGTGTCGTGAAATATTCTTCTTCAGAAATACCGACTCAAACGCTTGATTTTCAGCTTGATAATGAACCGCCGCCCGCCGCCGCCGCCACTGGCGGAACAGACAAACCACTTGCTCTCATCGTCGAGGACAACCCCGACATTGCCCGGCTCATCGGCAAATGTTTGGATGAAAAATACCGCCTCGCCTTCGCTTTCGATGGAGCCGCAGGCGAGGAAAAAGCCTTCGAATTGTTGCCCGACGTGATTGTGAGCGACGTGATGATGCCCAAAAAAGACGGCTTCGAGTTGCTGAAAACGGTGAAAACAGACTTGCGCACGAGCCACATTCCCGTGGTGCTTTTGACCGCCAGGGCGGAGGTCGGCGACCGACTCGAAGGGCTTCGGCGAGGAGCGGACGCCTACCTCGGCAAGCCGTTTCACCCGGAGGAGTTGCTGCTGCACGTGACTAAATCGCTGCATTTGCGGGAGCAATTGCGCAAGCGGTATGCTGCTTTTCCTGCCTTTCCAACAGAGCCGGATGCAGTCGTGGAGCAGGTTTTCGACGTGCCGCTGGAGGATGCTTTTTTGAAAAAAATCAGGGAAACGGTCAGCGCCAAACTCACCGACCCTCGATTTGGCGTTGCCGAACTTTGCCGGGAAATGGGCTTGTCCGCTTCCACTTTGAGCCGGAAGCTGGAGGCTTTGACGGAGCAGACGCCGGTTGCCATTCTACGTTCCGCTCGCCTTGCCCATGCCCGCTCGCTGTTGCTTGAAAAGCGAGAACTGACGATTGCGGAGGTCGCCTTTGCTTCGGGCTTTGAAGACCCGGCATATTTTACTCGTGTTTTTAGTAAGGAATTTGGCTTGCCGCCTTCGGAATTCCGGGAAAAATAGCGGGGTGGTGAAAAAGTCCAAGCCTTTGGTGAAAAAATCCTAACGCAGCGGCAGCCGTCGGGGGCACTTTTGCGACAGGTCGAATGGCTGGTGCTTGTCAAAAAACCAGACGCCGGTCAGTTGAGATTTCACTTCCTGTTTTCACCAAAAATCAAGGAGACATGAAAAACATCACCCCCCTCCGGCTGCCTTTGGCCGCCTGGGGAGCCACCCGTTTTTTGCTTTTATTCATGGCGGCTTGCCATCGCAGCAATGCCTTTCACCTGCTACCTCTGCTGCTTTTCAGCGGCAGCCTGCGGGCGCAGTGGGGTACACCTATCACGGTGGATGCGACGGGGACTGTTGGTCAACACACTTCTTTAGCCATTGTGGGTGGCAACCCGGCTGTCAGCTATTACGACGCAACCAATAATGATTTGAAATTCGTCCGGGCAACCGATGCAAATGGCACAACCTGGGGGACGCCGGTAACGTTGGATGCCACCGGATTTGTCGGCAGTTACACGTCTTTAGCCATAGTGGATGGCAACCCAGCAATCAGCTATTACGATGGAACCAATAATGATTTGAAATTCGTCCGGGCAAGCGACGCAAGTGGTTCCGTTTGGGGTACACCGCTGACACTGGATGCCAGCGGTGCCGTCGGTTTATACACGTCTTTAGCCATTGTGAATGGGAACCCGGCAATCAGCTATTTCGATGCAACCAATGAGGATTTGAAATTCATCCGGGCAAGCGACGCAAGCGGTTCCACCTGGGGAACCCCCTTGACGCCGGATGCCACCGGGGATGTCGGAGGCGACACATTTTTAGCCGTTGTGGACGGCAATCCGGCAATCAGCTACACCGATGGAGGCTTTTATCGTTTGAAATTCGTCCGGGCAAGCAACGCAAGTGGTTCCTCCTGGGGGACACCACTTAACTTGGATGACGCTTCCGCTGGCGCTTTTACCGGTCAACGTACGTCTTTAGCCATTGTGAACGGCAATCCGGCAATCAGCTATTACACTGTCGGCATTTTGAAATTCGTCCGGGCAAACAACGCAAGCGGTACTTCTTGGGGAACACGTCAGACGCTGGAATTCGTGAATAACGGTCAATACACGTCTTTAGTCATTGTGGACGGTAATCCTGCAATCAGTTATTATGGCGTAACGGATATGGATTTGAAATTCATCCGGGCAAGCGATGCAAGCGGTACAGTTTGGGGGACACCCTTGACGTTGGATGCCACCGGGACTGTCGGTTTGCACACGTCTTTAGCCATTGTGGACGGAAACCCGGCAATCAGCTATTTCGACGACACCAATGACGATTTGAAATTCATCCACGCCACCAACTCCACCGGGCTTCCAGTCGAGCTGGTCACCTTCACCGCCCACCTCGCCGAGCCTGCCGCCGAAGTGCTGCTCGCCTGGCGCACCGCCTCCGAACTCAACAACGAAGCCTTCCACATCCAGCGCAGCCCCAACGCCAGCCGTTGGGAAACCCTCGGCTCCGTGCCTGGCAGCGGAACCTCGCAGGCGGAGCAATCCTATCATTTCACCGATAAAAATCCGCTGCCCGGCATGGGCTACTACCGCCTGGAGCAGGTGGATTTCGACGGGCATTCCGAGTATTCAAAAGTGGTGTCGGTCGAGATGGCGGCTGGCTTGGCGGCTGGCTTTCGAATAACGCCAAACCCAGCCGCCGGGGGCTGGGCAATCCTGCGCCTGCCGCCGGGCATAGACGAGGAAGCGCCCATCCGGGCAAGGGTGTTCGACCTCTGCGGGCGGGTGGTTTTGCAAGCTGAATTTCAAGCGGAAGTATTGAAAATAGACTTGGAAGGCTTGCCCGCCGGAGCCTATCTGGTCGAACTGGCGGGCGGGCGGCAGCGGTGTTTTGAAAAACTCATCGTCCGGCGATAGGCATCATTTCTCTTTCACACTAAAAAATCCATAGATGAAGAAGTTGTTTTCACTCACAGGAGCGATGTTGCTCCTCCCGTTTTTCCTGTTTTCCCAATCCAACATCCAGCAAAGCCTCAGCGTCAACTCCACCGCCGCTGCCGCCGATGCCAGCGCACAGCTCGACGTGAGCGCCACGGACAAAGGCATGCTCGTGCCCCGCATGACCTCGGCGCAGCGCACGGCGATTGCTTCGCCTGCCACCGGCTTGCTCGTTTTCGACACGGACACGGGTGGGTTTTGGTTTTTCAATGGCACGGCGTGGGTTAGTTTGGCTTCGCCAAAAACGCTGGCGGACGCAGACGGGGACACGAAAATACAGGTGGAGGAAAGCCCCGACGAGGACATCATTCGCTTCGACCTCGACGGGACGGAGAAGATGGTGTTGCGCAAAAATTCAAACGGTTCGCCCCGGTTGGAATTGATAGATGGCATCACCAACACCTTTTTGGGATTAAATGCGGGCAGTGCAAATACTACAGGATTTCAAAACACTGCCAATGGAGGATTTTCGCTAGTTTCCAACACAGAAGGCTTCAATAACACAGCCATGGGGGCATCTTCGCTACTTTCTAACACAACTGGCAGCAAAAATACCGCTCATGGAACGTCTGCGCTTTATTCCAACACGGAGGGTTTCAATAACACAGCCATGGGGGCATCATCACTACTTTCTAACACAACTGGCAGCTACAACACCGCCAATGGCTTTTCGGCCCTGCATTCCAACACAACTGGCAACTACAACACCGCCATCGGAGCGGATGCGCTTAAGGAAAATTCCATCGGTGAGCGAAATACGGCAACAGGCGTGAATGCCCTTAAATCCGCCACAGGAAACAGGAACACTGCTAACGGAACCAATGCCCTGGCAGGCAATCTTTCTGGCGCCGGCAATACCGCCTTGGGTGATGAAGCACTTTTTTCCAACACGACCGGCTCTGCCAACGTCGCCATTGGAAAAGATGCTTTGTATGCCAATACCATCCGCTCCAATCTCGTGGCGGTAGGCGACTCTGCATTGTACAACAATGGGACAGGGTCAGCTTTGCCCGGCTTTTCCATAGACAACACGGCGGTCGGCAGCAAGGCGCTCTATTCCAACACGTTGGGCTACTCCAACACCGCCATTGGATTTCAGGCGCTGGTTGCTAACACGACGGGCATCTGCAACACCGCCAATGGCAGATGGGCAATGTATTCCAACACGACTGGCAACTATAACACCGCCAATGGCTATTATGCCCTGGTTAACAACACAACGGGCCACTACAACACCGCCAATGGTATGGGGGCGCTGCTTGACAACATTACTGGTCACAACAACACCGCCAATGGCTTTCACGCGCTGTATTTTGCCAAGAATTCAGGGAATACAGCGAGCGGAGCCAGCGCCGGCTCAGATACTGACAACAGCACCGATTGCACCTATATTGGCTATGATGCCGATAACGACAACTATGAAAACACTTACTGCAACAGTACTGCACTCGGCAACGGCTCCCGTATGACCGCTTCCAACCAGGTACGCATCGGCAACAGCAGCGTCACTTCCATCGGCGGCTTTCAGGGCTGGACAAACGTCTCCGATGGGCGCTTCAAAAAGGACGTGCAGGAGAACGTGCCGGGGCTTGCCTTCATCCGAAAGCTGCGTCCTGTCACCTACCACCTCGATGCAAACGGCTTGGCAGAACACGTGAACGAGGATGTGAAAGACACTCGTGGCGACCAGACACAAAATGTTGCTTCAGTGGCTGCCTTGCAGGCGAGGGAGGAAAAGGCTGCATTCTTAGAAACCGGCTTTATCGCCCAGGAAGTAGAAACTGCGGCAAAAGAATTAGGCTATGAGTTTTCAGGTTTGGATGCGCCAAAAAATGCAACCAGCTTGTACGGCTTGCGCTATGCGGAGTTTGTGGTGCCGCTTGTGAAGGCGATACAGGAAATGGATGCCAGAGACGGCGTACAAGAAAATGAGATTGAACAATTAAAAATAGAAAACGCTGCCCTCAAATCCCAAATCGAAAAAATTACCGCTGCCCTTGCCGGTGCAGGCATTGAAGTGGATAAGTAAGCACCGCTCACTTGCGTGCAGTTTTTAGCTGTCCTGATGTTTTTTCCTGTTTTTAAAACTCTCAACACATGAAATCAACATTACTTCTTTCTTTACTTTTTTGGCTGTTTACCAATACACTTTTTTCTCAATCCAACATCCAGCAAAGCCTCAGCGTGAACAGCACTGGTGCTGCCGCCGACGCCAGCGCACAGCTCGACGTGAGCGCCACGGACAAGGGCATGCTCGTGCCTCGCATGACTTCGGCGCAGCGCACGGCAATTGCTTCGCCTGCCACGGGCTTGCTCGTTTTTGACACGGACACGGGCGGGTTTTGGTTTTTCAATGGCACAGCTTGGGTGAGTCTGGCTTCGCCAAAAACGCTGGCGGACGCAGACGGGGACACGAAAATACAGGTGGAGGAAAGCCCAGACGAGGACATCATTCGCTTCGACCTCGCCGGGACGGAAAAGATGCGGCTGATGAACAATGCTTCCGGGCTGGCACGGTTGGAATTGCTTTCGCCAGCCGGGCAGACTTTTGTCGGTTTTCAGGCTGGGGCTGCCAATACGACGGGCATTTATAATACTGGCTTGGGTGAAAAGGCGCTTTTTTCCAACACGACCGGCAGCGACAACACGGCAAGCGGCAGGTCGGCGCTTTATTCCAACACGACCGGCAACGGCAACAAGGCAAGCGGCAGGTCGGCGCTTTATTCAAACACGACCGGCAACGCAAACAAGGCCATCGGCACATAGGCGCAATTTTCCAAAAAGAACGG
>CAZHLB010000124.1:0-12377 GCA_964533005.1 uncultured Saprospiraceae bacterium | reverse complement strand
GGTACCATGTTGGGGTTTGGTGTTTTGGATTTTTGGTGGTGAGCCGTTGTAGGCCCAACTTCCGAACAAAAAATCTCCAAATCACCAAATCACCATACAAAGATGAAAGTCAGAGCATCAATCAAGAAGCGCACGGTGGATTGCAAGATTGTGCGGCGGAAAGGCAAGGTTTACATCATCAACAAGAAAAATCCTAAGTTCAAGCAACGTCAGGGATAAATCCATTTCGGATTTCGCATTTCGGATTTCGGATGTTCAACACGTCCCACCAAATCCGAAATCCGAAATCCCAAATCCGAATTCGCAATGGCACGTATAGCAGGCATTGATTTACCAAGAAATAAAAGAGGCGTTATCGGCTTGACCTACATTTTTGGCATCGGCAGGTCGAGGGCGAAAGAAATTCTTGATAACGCAGGCATTGACGAAAACGTCAAAGTGGCAAATTGGACGGATGAAAACGTCCGTGCCATCACCCAACTCATCCAAAAGGATTACAAAGTGGAGGGTGAATTGCGCTCCGAAGTGCAAATGAGCATTAAGCGCCTCATGGACATCGCTTGCTACCGGGGCTTGCGCCACCGGAAAGGCTTGCCGCTCCGTGGTCAGCGAACCAAAACCAACGCCCGCACCCGCAAAGGCAAGCGTAAAACAGTGGCAAACAAAAAATTGGCGGCTAAGAAATAAGTGACTGGTGATTGGTGACTGGTGATTGGGATAGCCCCAATCGCCAATCACCAGTCACCAATCACCATTTACCATAATGGCAAAGGTCAAATCCAAAGTAAAGGTCAAGCGGAAAGTAAAAGTGGAGCCGGAAGGCTTGGCATTTGTACGGGCTTCCTTCAACAACATCATCATTTCCTTGTGCAACAAGAAGGGCGAGGTTATCAGTTGGGGTTCCGCTGGCAAGGCTGGGTTCAAAGGTTCTAAGAAAAATACACCTTACGCTGCCCAGATGGCATCCAGCGATGCCGCAAAAACGGCTTTCGAAGCAGGCTTGCGCACAGTGGAAGTTTTCATTAAAGGCCCCGGTTCGGGCAGGGAAGCTGCGATTCGTGCCATTGACCAAGCAGGCGTGAAGGTTTCCCGCATTCAAGATATGACGCCGGTGCCGCACAACGGCTGCCGCCCGCCCAAGCGCAGGAGAGTCTAATTGCTTTTAGCTATTGGCTGTTTGCATTTGACTAACAGCCAATAGCCAAAACCAACAGCATTAAAAAAGTAATCTTCTAAATAAATGGCAAGGTACAACGGACCTAAGCAGAAGAAAGCCAGAACATTCGGCGAGCCGATTTATGGCTTCAGCAAGGCATTCGACCGGAAAAAATATGCGGCAGGCATGCACGGCAACAGCCGCAAGCGCAAGCAACGCTCCAACTATTCTTTCCAGTTGATGGAAAAGCAGAAGGCGAAATACACTTATGGTGTGTTGGAGCGCCAGTTCCGCAACCTGTTTGAAAAAGCCACCCATAAACACGGCGTTACCGGCACGGTGTTGCTTCAATTTCTCGAAGCAAGGTTGGACAACACGGTTTTCCGCCTCGGCATTGCGCCGACCCGCCGGGCTGCCCGTCAGTTGGTTTCTCACAAACACGTCGTCGTCAATGGCGTCGTGACCAACGTGCCATCCTTCCAACTCCGCCCCGGCGACATCGTCGAAGTGCGGGGTGGCTCGAAGGAATTGCCGCACGTGAAAGACCAGGCTGGCAAGCGCACGGAAATCAAGAAATTCGGCTGGCTGGAATATAACCCCGATAAAATGCGGGGCGTTTTCCTCTCCTATCCTGAAAGAGAGCAAATCCCGGAGAAGCTCAACGAGCAGTTGATTGTCGAGCTTTACTCCAAGTAAGGTGGTGACAGGTGATTGGTGAATGGTGATTGGGACTGCCCAATCACCATTCACCAATCACCAATCACCATTCCCTCGATTGGCTAAAACGCATAGTGCTGAACACTCAACAAAGCGTCGAAAACCATCATCCTTTCATCAGCTTTCATTCAACCACATGAGTATTTTAAATTTTCAGAAGCCCGACAAAATCACAATGCAAAAGGCAAATGATTTTGAAGGCATTTTTGAATTCCGACCTCTCGAACCCGGTTTCGGTCAAACTATCGGCAACGCACTGCGCCGCATCCTGCTCTCCTCGTTGGAGGGCTTTTCCATTTCTGCGGTGCGCATTGCAGGGGTTGACCACGAGTTCGCCACCATCCGAGGCGTGGTTGAGGACGTGCTCGACATTGTGCTGAACCTGAAGCAGGTGCGGCTCAAGCAACTCATCCAGGGTGAAGATTTGGCAAACGAAAAAATCTACCTCACCCTCAGCGGCAAGGAAGAATTTCGGGCGGGCGACATTGAAGACCACACCAACGTCTTCAAAATCATGAACCCCGACATGCTGATTTGCAAGATGGAGCCTTTCGTCAACCTCGAAATGGAGTTGACCATCACCAAAGGTCGTGGCTACGTACCCGCCGGTGAGAACTTGCCGAAGGACGCCCCAATTGGCGTTATTCCGCTCGATGCCATCTACACGCCCATCAAAAACGTGGCGTACCGGATTGAAAATACCCGGGTCGGTCAGCGCACCGACTACGAACAACTGACCATCGAGGTCAAAACCGACGGCACCATCCACCCGGAGGAAGCCATCAAAGAAGCCAGCCGCATCATGATTCACCACCTGATGCTCATCACGGATGAGTACATCAGCATCCCCGACGACGGCGGTCGCCGGGACGACGTGGTGGACGAGCATATCCTGCACATGCGCAAGCTGCTCAAAACCTCGCTGGAAGACCTCGACCTCAGCGTCCGTGCGTACAACTGCCTCAAGGCGGCGAAAATCAATACCCTCGCCGAACTGGTGAGGTATGACACGCACGAGCTCCTGAAATTCAGGAACTTCGGTAAAAAATCCCTCGTCGAAATCGAGGAATTGCTGCAAGAAAAAGGCTTGACCTTCGGCATGGACTTGGCGAAGTACAAGCTCGACGAAGAATAAAAAACGCAAAAAGCCGCTCCCAAAAGGAGCGGCTTTTTTGAAATCATCAACCTGCAATAACTGTCGAGGCAAAACCTCCAGTGTTGCGAAGTTCACCAAATTCAAATGGTGATTTGGTGATATGGTGGTGGGACGTTGGACGTCCAATGTCCCTCCCACCAAATCACCATATCACCAAATCACCAAATCATCAGCCATGAGACACGGAGATAAAGTCAACTCCCTCGGCAGGACGTACGAGCATCGCCACGCCATGCTTGCCAACCTTGCCATTTCCCTGATTTCCCACAAGCGCATCGAAACCACCTTGGCAAAAGCCAAATCGCTGCGCCGCTACGTCGAGCCTTTGCTGACGAAAGCGAAAGACAACACCACGCATTCCCGCCGGGTTGTGTTCAGCTACCTGCAAAACAAGGAAGCCATGAAGGAGCTTTTTGGCGCAGTTGCCGAGGCAATTGGCGACCGTCCGGGCGGTTACGTCCGTGTGATTCGCACTGGTTTTCGCCATGGTGACGCCGCAGAAATGGCACTGATTGAATTGGTGGACTTCAACAAGGAATATTCCGGCAAGATGACTAAAGCCGAAGAAGGCAAAGGCAAAAAACGCCGTACCCGTCGGGGTGGTGGCGCAAAAGTCGCTGCTGCCGGGGCTGCTGGCGCTGCGACGGCTGCCGTTGCTGAGGAGGCTGCGAAAGAAGAAGAATAAACCGGGAAGGTTTTTTCTTGGTGAGAGGGCGAGGTTCCGGGTGGGGCTTCGCCCTTTTGTTTTTATGCCACCGCAAAATCTTCGATGTACTGCCGCATGACAGGCGATTGAAATCCAAGCACAATGTCCTGTTTCGGAATGCCTTTCCTCACCAATTCATCGGCGAGAACGAGGTCAGTTCCATCGTGCTGCAACCACACTTTTCCATCGGGGCGCACGTCAATGTGAACGATGCTGGCGTAGTGCCAATTCTTGCCTTCCCAGCCGACTGAAAATAAAAGATAATGCCCTCGCTCATCGTCCAGAATGATTTGAGGTTCCACCGGTTCGCCGGGACGAAAGAATGCGGCGACTTCTTCAATCACCTGGCGGACGAGTTTTTTGTATTGCGCTACTTTATCCATTGCATTATGATGTTTGCTGCTTCATCAAAAACAACCATTTGCACGGCATACCGTTTAGCCACCCGCAAAAAATAGGGGTCGTCGAAAAAGCGATTGTAGAAGGTTAAAGGAACCGCCAGAAATAACTCACGCTCAGGTTCTTTATCTTCTAAAGCTGGAACGTAAACCAAGAATTGCCCCAGCGCATCTTCAAAATCGTTCAATTCAGATTTACCCACGAAACTTTTTATTTCCACGGCAATCCGGTGTCCGGCTTTTTCCGCTCCAATTATTGCTTTTTCAGCCCCCAGGTCAATGTAACCTCTCCGCCTGCCAAGCATCAAAAAATAGGGGTCGTGCGTGATGTTCCAGCCATCTTTTTCAAGCGCCTCTCTTACGTTTTGATGAAACTTGTCTTTGACCATGTTCAAATAGTTTTTCAAAAAGGTTTTAGCCCAATTTCTTCCATGAGTTGAGCCAGTGGAATATTGCGAAGCTGCGAAAGTTCGATGAGCAGCCTTGCCCGTTCATTTCGGATTTCCTCTTCCTCTGCCGCCAACGTCATGTATTCTTGATGCTCCTTTTTTGAAATCGTTTCCGCTTCCAGTTTATCGGCAAGTTCCAGGTAGTGTTCCCGCTTTTTCTTGTCCAAAACCGTCCGGTTTATTTGGCTCAACAACGACCGCTCCCGGAAGGACTGGTCGGACGATTTCTTCCTGTAAATCAGCCCGTTCAACTCCCGTGCGAACGCTTCCAACTCGGCGATTTTGAAGTTGGTCAGCCCTGCAATCAAGGACTTCGGGTCAAGCTCTGTCTGTATTTGCACTTTGGACATGGCGTAGTAGTTTGATGGACAAATCTATTGAAGTTGACTTGAGATTCAAATGTTGCCGTTTTTTAGCGCCGGCTGGACGCTTCGCCCTTTTGCGTATTAGACAGGTTGCCGTATCTTGGCAAAAAAAATAGCGATGGTCACCACGTTGGACAATCAAGGTAAAATTTCCATTCCAAGAGAAATCCTGGCATTTCTCGGCATCACGAGCGAGACGCCTTTGGCAATTTTTGAGAAGGGAAAAAAGATAATCATCGAGCCAGTTTCGCCGGAAAATCCTTTTGTGGAAAAGGACGGGCTGCTTGTTTTCACCGGGCAACTCAATGGAAGCTACGAACAACTGCTTGTAAATGAACGGGAAGAACGAGACCTGCAAATCCTAAAACCCGGAAAATGAAAATAGCTTTTGACTCCTCCACTCTTGTAGCCGCTTGCGTTCAAAATCATCCGAAACATGCCGCCGCTTTTGGCTGGCTACAAAAAGCAAAGCACCAACAAATTGAAGGCTTGGTCTGCGCTCATTCTCTCCTGGAGACTTTCAGCGTCTTGACCCGTGCGCCTTTCAAGCCAAAAATTTCTCCTACCGACGCAAGAAATCTCATCTTTCAGAACATCATTCCTTTCACGACTGTCATTGGGCTTTCGCCTTCCGATTATCCAAGATTGATAGAAGATTTAGCGAGCAAGGGATTTGAGGGAGGGATTGTTTATGATGGTTCCCTGCTTTTTTGCGCAGCCAAAGGAGGCGCTGAAAAAATTGTCACTGCCAATTCTGCTGATTTTCTGCGGCTGGCTCAGGCATTCAATTTCGAAATTGACATTGTTGGGATATAACGCAGTGTACGGGTTGACCAGGAGAGCAAGTCTTTTCGTGTTTTGGCTACTTTGAGTTCGCCCAGTCTTCAGTCACCGCTTCTCAAAGACAAAAAAATCTACCTTCACACCTCTAACTTAAAGGGAAAACTCACCACGCTTGTACCATGAATTTTGCTGAAAAAATAAAATCCATCACTGCTGAAATCCAGGACTTTTATCAACAAGACGACGTCCCTTGGGTGCTCGGCTATTCGGGCGGAAAAGACTCGACGACCGTACTCCAGCTTGTTTTTTATGCCCTGGCAAAGCTGCCAAAGTCGCAGCTTGTGAAGGATGTTCACGTTTTGAGCAACGATACTTTGGTGGAAAACCCTGCCGTTGCCAGCTACATTGACCAGCAGTTGGAATTGATTGAAAAAGCAGGTAAAACGAAGCTTTTCGCACATCATCCCAACCTGTTTTCCGTGGTAAAAGTCGTTCCCAAAATTGAAGACCGCTTTTGGATTAACCTCATCGGCAAGGGCTATCCTGCGCCAAATCGCTGGTTTCGCTGGTGTACCGAGCGCATGAAAATCAACCCGACCAACGACTACATCAAGCAGCAGGTGGGGCGCTGGGGCAAGGCGCTCGTAGTGCTCGGCAGCCGCCGAACCGAATCCACCAACCGGGCAAAAAACTTTGAACGCTACAACCTCGAAGACATAACCGGCAGCAAAATCCGCAAGCACACTCTGCCCAATTCTTGGATGTATGCACCGATTTCCGACCTGAGTACGCAGGAAGTTTGGGAATACCTGATGGCAGTGCCGAGTTTTTGGGGCAGCGACAACAAAATTCTGGCTGCCATGTATCGAAACGCTTCCGACAATGCCGCCGAGTGCCCACTTGTGATTGACACCTCGACGCCAAGCTGCGGTAATTCCCGCTTCGGCTGTTGGGTTTGCACGGTGGTCAGCAGGGATAAAAGCATGGAAAATCTGATTGACAATGGTGAAGAATGGATGTTGCCTTTGCTCGAATTTCGGGATGAACTGACCCGATTGCGAGATGACGAGACCACCCGGATGCCCGTCAATCGCTTAGGACTTGACCGGCTAGGTCCCTTCCACTTCAAATACCGGGCGGAGATGCTTCAAAAAGTGCTTGAAATCGAGGAACTTACGGGCTTGGAAGTCATCAGCCGACCAGAATTGGCTGCCATCCAACTGCAATGGAACTACGACGGCGGCTTTGATTACAAAGTTTCCGACATCTATTTTCAAGTCAAAAAAAAGCGCCTGACCATGCCGGACAATCACCAACTCCAGCGGCAAGAGGAGGAGCTTCAAATCCTCCGGGATGTCGCCCAAAAGCACGGGGTCAATCCTGACCACATCCGTGAGCTATTGCTCACCGAAAAGGAGTACGTCACCTTCCTCAAACGCCGCAATATCTTCGATGACATTTTGAAGAAGGTGGAGCGGTTTGTCAAGGAAAAAGAAGCTGCGACCGTATGAAATTAAGTGCTATTCATTGGCAGAACTTCAAGAGTTTTCATGGTGAGTACCGGCTGGAAGGGATTGACAAAAACCTTTCAGAGAAAAACAACGTCGTGCTTTTTGGTGGCATCAATGGCGCCGGTAAAACCACCATTTTGGAGTCGGTTTTCCTATGCCTTTACGGTGGATTTGCCACCAATCTCATCCCTTCCAGGGGCGCAAAATTTGAAACATACTTTGCTTACGTCACTTCGCTGCTGAACAACAAAGTCAAGGAATCCGGCGAGTTCAACCCGACCATGTCCATCGAATTGCATTGGAAAGATTTCCCGATTGTCAGCAATGTCGGGCGAGATATTTCCATTCGCAGGTACTGGAAATTTGGTATGAATGGGCAATTGCAGCCCCAGCGGGATTACCTCGAAATTTTAGAGAACGGCAAGCTCGTCGAGGAACTGGATGAAAATGAATACCAAGACAGAATCAGTGCCTTGCTGCCTTTAAACGTTTCGCAATTCTTCTTTTTCGACGGCGAGAAAATCCAGGACTTTGCCAAGGACTCCGACCTGGAATTTGCGGCTTCCTTGAAAGATGTTCTGGGCATCAACTTGTACGCTCAACTTGCCGAAGACATCAAAACTACTCGCAGTCGGATTGTCACCGAGTACAACAAGAATCGGGAAGCTGCCATGAAATTGGAGGAAAACCGGCTGGAAATGTTGCGATTAGAAAAGGTAAATGAGCAGCTCGAAACGGAAATTTACGAGCTGCAAGACGAGGTACGAGAATTAGAATTCGAGGTGGAACGTATTGATTTGGAGACCCAGCGCACCACTCGAATTAGCGCAGGCAACCGAGAAGCGTACCAGGTGGAGCGGGAAAAAATGGAAATCGAAAAAGAGACACTTGAAAAGGATTACATCGAAATGGCAAGGGACACGCTGCCCTTTTTGTTAGCCAGTCATTTGTTTGAACCGGTTCTGGAGCAAGTCGAAAAGGAGCGTCGCATTGAACAGGTAAAAGCAGCGCAGGCGGAAGTCGAGCCGAAAATTCAACAGATAATTGACTCCGTTTTTGACAAAAATCCTGAACCACCGTTCACCTTGAGCGTCGCCATCCGTCGCTATTTTGAGACTAAAATTGACTTGGCTTTGCGAGGAATGTTTGGCAAAATCGCCGACATTGAGGAAGATGAGCTAATTCAAAAACTTCGCCCGGAGGATGCCGACAGAGTCAGGCAATTTTTCACTGCCCTTATTCACGGAAGAGATTTGCCTCGCTTGAATCAGCGTGCCGACCGACTCAAAGAACTCAGCATTGACCTGGGGCGAATTCAAAACACGGAAATCCGTTCAGGCAGCACCAGCGAGCTAATTCAGCAACTTTTTGACAAGCGAGGCGAGCTTTCTGAAAAAATCGGTGCAAAAAAGGCGCAAGTCCAAACCTTGGTAGGAATGACCGAGGACAACAGAAGCAAAATCGAAACCTTAAAAAGAGAGGTGACCAATTGGGAATCCCGGTCGAAATTGAATACCAAACAAAAAAAGGAAATGGACTACTGCGACCAGATGTACGAGACGGTGAAAGAATTTCAGGTTCGCTTCCAGTCCACCAAAACTGCCGAGTTGGAAAAAGAAATCCTCTCCATGTGGCGCCTCCTCAACCACAAACCCGACCTCATCGAGCGGGTGCAAATCTTGCCGGAGCGCAATTTCGAGGTCAAGCTGTTCAACCGCCAGGGGACGGAATTAGACAAAACCAAACTCTCGGCAGGCGAGAAAGAAATCTACGCCATTTCGCTGTTGTGGGCGCTCATTGCCGTTTCCGGCAAGCGGCTTCCGATTATGATTGACACGCCGTTTGGCAGACTGGACAGCATCCATCGGCGCAACCTGACCCAAAACTATTTCCCCAAAGCCAGCCACCAGGTGCTGCTGCTTTCGCAAGACGAGGAAATCGTCGGTGAATACTACGAATTGCTCAAGCCTTGCGTGGCGCAGGAATTTACCATCGAAAACAAAGGCGGGGTTAGTTCCCTCCGAGCGGGGTATCCCTTTTGACATGCTGCCGGGCTGACATCCGGCAGCGCAAACCCAGCAACAAACAGCAGGAATGAAAGACCGGATTAGGCTATCAGAAGTAGCCAGCTATTACCTCAAGGTTGTCAAACAGCGGCTCAACCTGTACGGGCAGCCCAATTACGTGCCGATGCGCATCGCTTTCGGGCGCTCTTTGCAGTACGGCAGAGGCACGAAGTGGGAAGAAACCAACCCAGAAATTCAAGCGAAAGCCAAAACCGACCGGGGTGGCGAGCAGCCGCAACTGCCGATTTTCGAACAGGGACAAGGCTTGTTTTTTCAGGCGCTTTTGTCGCAATACTACCGCCGCAAAGTGGAGGGCGACGACTACGTGGACTTGGTTTCCGAGCACGTGGAGCATGGTCTCTGGCTTCTTTTTTACGAGACCGAAAAACTGAAAGGCTACGACTACCTCGTTGCCATCGCCAACCAGGCGCAACGCAATCTCAAAAGTGAAAAGCAGGAAGTTTTCGTCGCAGGCGAGCGCAAAGACGGGGTGCTCGACATCCGCATCGGGCTGGAAAAAAAGAGCCGGTCGCCCGTCACCTACGCCATCAACACTGCCAACAACCCGCACGTGGGCGTGATGGGTGGCAGTGGTTCGGGCAAGACGTATTTCCTCAAGCACCTGCTCCGGCAAATCCGGCAGCAGTCGGGTTTTGAAACCAACTTCCTCATCTTCGACTACGCCAAAGGCGACATCGCCAACGACCGCCAATTCCTGCAAGACACCCGTGCCACGCTCGTGGACGTGAAGCGTCAGCCCCTGCCGCTCAACATCTTCGCAGAAAATGCGGACGACGAGGCGGAACAACGCAGGCGGGCAGAAAAAATCGTCGGCATTTTCAAAAATGTCGAAGCCAGCTTCGGCAAAGTGCAGGAGGAAAACCTGTACAACGCCATCCTCGAAGCCTACGCCGAAACCGAGCCGTACCCTGATTTCGACGCCATCCGGGAACGGGTCTTGCGACTGACCGAAGGCAAGCCCGACACGTTGACTTCCATCCTTCGCCCGCTGGTGGAACAGAACTACTTCGCCCGCTCCGGCGACGCCATCTGGCAAGATTGGCACCACCGCACCACCGTCGTGGATATCCACCAAATCGAGCGCAAAGACCTGGTTTGTTTTCTCGTGCTCGACCGGGTTTTCAGCGAATTAAAGGCGCTCGGCGACGCTCCCGTGCATCCGGTTTCCGGTGCAAGGCTCATCCGCACGGTCGTGGTGCTGGACGAAGCGCACAATTTTCTCGCCGTGCCCAAACGGGCGAAAATTCTGGAAACGATGATTCGGGAAATCCGCAGCATGGGCGGCATGGTGGTGCTTGCCAGCCAATCGCCTGACGATTACAATACCTCGAATTTTGACTTTCTGGAATTGCTCGAATTCCCAATCGTATTGAAATCCACGCCGCAGTCGCATAAGTTTTTGGAGCAGAAATTTAGTTTGACGAGTGGGGAGGCGAAGGAGGTGGGGAAGGAGGTGGGGAAATTGGAACGCGGGGAGGCGTATTTGCTTTGGGAGAAGAAGGGGGTGTGGGGGGAGTTGTGTAAGTGATTGTCATAAAAAGCCAGTAAATTCGCAACGAAAATTAATCTCGATATGAAAGTAGTTGAAGTGCCAATGGCAGACATTGTTCTAAAAGGGGTCAACGTTCGAACAGATTTAAACTCTGAAAACTCCAAACAGCACTTGGAAGAACTTGCAGAAAGCATTAGGGCTAATGGCTTAATGCAACCTATTGTTTTGAAAGGCACGGAAGGGCATCCACCCTATGATGTAGTTGTTGGACAAAGAAGGTTCATGGCGCATCAGTTGTTGAAAAAGCAGGCCATCCAGGCGACTTTTACCGGAGAAATTGATGAACATGATGCATTGGCACTTTCACTTTCCGAAAATTTGCTTCGTCAGGAATTAAACCATACAGACATCATGGAGGCTGTAACACGGCTTTACTTGCATTATGGGAAGAATGAGTATAAGGTAAAAGAAAAATTGGGATTGAGTATTAAGGCAATCCGAAGCTACATCAAGATAGAAGCCAATGCGACTCCTACAATAAGGCAGCTTCTTCAAGATGGGAAAATAACAATGACTGATGCAAAACGTGCTATTGATGCTGCTCAGGGGGATATGGGAAAAGCTGACAGGATGGTTGACGAATTAACGAAGATGACCAAACACCAAAAAATCAAAGCAGTGGAATACGGTAAATCCAACCCATTAGCCACTGTCGAACAAATAACCAAGTTTGCCAACAACCCAAGACTGGAAGAGAGGTTGATATTAACCTTATCACCTAAAATGAAAAAAGCATTGGAAAAAGCGGTTGAAAGTACCAACCTCGATGCAGAGGTAATAGCTATGAATGCTCTCAAAAATTGGCTGGAAATCAATGATTTTTTGATTGAATAAATTCATTTGGACATGAAGAACGATGAAAAAATAATAGCCCGACTTATTGCTAACACCAAAAGGATAAAACGGCAAAATTCCATCCTTGAAATCGCATCTGATATTGAAGTCCTAAAAAAAGAACTTGGCAGTATCCAAAGGGTGTCTGATTTGATAGGTGTCTCTGCCGGGATGCTCAATAAATTCTTGGCGGTCAAGAAATTGGCTAACCCTTTACAGCAGCATATCAAATCCAGAAAAATTGATAGTGTGGAAGCTGTTGCTAATTTGGCAAAATTCAATTTTAACGAACAAGAGAAATTAGCCAATCTATTAGCGGAAGGAACAATCAATTCCCAAGATTTAAGGCTTGTCCACCCATTGATGAAAGCTTATCCTAATTTGGAAGTTGAGGAATTGGCAAGAATGATACTTGAATCAAAGGACAAAAAGATATCGGTCATTAGTTTTGACAAATCGAACCTCAAAAGGCCTTTATCTAAAGTGAGGAAGAATTTTGAGATTATGGTTGGTTTAGATGGGCTGGTTGGAATCGAGATGATAAATGGGACTGGTAAAATCCGTCTCTCAAAAAAAGGAGAAAAAGCTTTACGCCAGATAGCAAAAGAAAGCAGAACAACGCTAGGAGAATTAGTCCAAAACTTACTTTGATTATGAGCAGAA
>CAZHLB010000123.1:0-12402 GCA_964533005.1 uncultured Saprospiraceae bacterium | reverse complement strand
TCTCTCCTTTTCAAACCACCAGCGGCGCTGCCGGATGCTCACCGGCAGCGCCGCTTTTTTTCTCCTCCTCGCCTGCACGGCAATGTTCGCACAACCATTGCCGGATGTGGATTTGGGCGAAAACAAATGGCAGCGCCCGCCCTTCCAGGATGGCTACGTGCTGGGCAATGGCAACCTGTACATCATCGGCGGATTGGGCAAAGAGCTTTCCCGAAGCGGCAAGTCGGCGCTCACTGAAAAGCCAGTTTCGAGGACACAATTGGCGTGGGTCGCTGGCGCAAATTATACCCTCGGCAACCTCGGCTACGGCTGGGAAATCAAACCCTACCTCGACGGCAAGCCGGTGGAAATGGAAGAAAAGGAATGGGCGAGCGACCTGCCAACCGATAATTATGCGCCGACGTATGCGATGAATTCCTGGGAAAATGATTTGTCCGTCACCGTCATGGACGTGCTTGCGCCCATCGGAGTGCCCGTTTTGATGCGACACGTGCAAGTTTTCAAGCCGGAAGGCAGTGCCCCGGGCAAAGTGAGCTTGACCTTGCCTGTTCATTCCGACCCTCGAAATGGAGTTTACGCCATGTTCGACGGCACGGAAGTGAATGCAGAGCAGGTGAAAAAATGGCAGCACTTGTGCGGCAAAAATTTGAAACCACGCCCGTCCGTTGCGCCGGAGCGGATGAAGCAGGTTTTTTCGGCGCAAAATGCCATCGTGTTGGTCGGCGCTCCGAGGGCGCTTTTTCAGGAAATCTCAACGCTGGTGCCGGATGATAAAACTTATGCTGAGGTTTTTCAGGAGCGAGCCTTGGCAACAACTGCCGTCAGCAATGCCCCCGGCGATCGGATTTCAGTCAATGCAGAAGGCATTCAAATTGACTTTGGGCAATTGCAGCCAGGCGATGAAAGAGCGGTTGCCGTTTGGATTGCAACCGTGAGCGGCAAAAGCGGCGAGACTGAAAAAGCAGCCTTGCAACTATTGGACGACTGGAAAAACGTAAGCGTAGAGGAGTTCATCGGCATGGTTGACCTGAAAATGAAGGAGGACGATTACCCGATTGAACTGGTGTCCAAAGAAAACTCGGACTTGATTTTCCCGCCCGCCATTTTGCAGCCGCTGCACCTGGCTCGTGCCTGCCAATCGAATGCAGGCGGCGTCCTCGCCCAACCTTACATGTATCCGATGTGCTACGTGCGAGACCAGTACGGCTCGTTTCGCCTGTTCCTGGCTGCGGGCGAACCAGAGCGGGCATTGCGGGTGCTGAATTTTTACGTGGGAATGGAAAACCGGGAGGGCATTCAAAACGCCCACGACGCCTTGCCTTTCCCGCCTGACCCGGCTGCCTGGCTACCCGATGCGAATGCCAAAAACGGCAACCACCACAAAGCCGAAGTTCCCAGCTACCTCATCCTCATGGCTCGTGATTATTTCTCGGCGACCGGCGACCTGGCTGGCATCGAGCCATTTTACGCTCGACTGGCGTACAACCTGCGCATCCAGGAGCCGAGCAAAAATGGCATCCTGCCCTACGCCACCGACGAGAGCTACACCAACTCGCCACAAACCCGCCCGAAACACGGCGAAGAAATGACCGATTCGCACCTGCTTTTCATCGCCGCCGCCCGCTTCATGGTGGATTTGGCAAACCGCCTGGGCAAAACGGAGGACGCCGCCGATTTCCAAAAACGCCTGCAACACGCTGAAAATCAGTTATTAAAACGAATGTGGCTGCCCGCCGAAAACTACTTCGCCTACGCTCGTGACGACAGCGACGACCCCTCGAAAATTGACCACCGCCCCGCCTTCGACGCCTTGCTGCGCTACTTCTGGCTGGAAATGGGCGACCCGCAGGACAGCATTGCGAAAGGCTGCCTCGCCAAAGTTTTGACCGATTTGACCAACCCCATCCGGGTCGTGCCGGAGCATCCCTGGTGTACGGGCATGGACTTGGGCTACCTGCTCTACGCCCTCTCCCGCAGCCAGCACCCGGCGGCGCACCGGGCGGCAGAATTGATGGAAAAATATGCCTCCAGCACCGGCTTGTTTTCGGAATACTACGCCTATCAAGGCAACTCGCTCATCGTTCCCGAAGGCGGTACAATGCGCCCCTGGGAGTCGTCCATCAATGCCACCGCTTTGCTGCAATACCTGACCGGCTTGCGGGTGGACATGCCCGGCGGCAAAATTTACGTGCAACCGCACCTGCCGCCGGGGAATGACTCGTGGGAAGTCAAGCGTTTCCCGGTGGGCAAGGAGGGCTTTTTGCAAATGGAATTGAAAAAGGAAAATGGAATGGTGAGCCTCCAAGTCAGTGGTGAATTCGAGCAAGCCATGCTGCTGGACATGGAGTTCGGACTGTTCGGCAAGGCGCTGGAAAGCAAGTCGGATTGGCTTTCGCCAAAAAATGGCAGGAAAGATTTGCTGGGCGGAACGTTTGAATTGCCAGCGGGGGATTTTTTGCTGGCGTTTGATTTTCAAGTGGTTGAGTGACAAATTGTTGATGGTTAATTGTTGCCTCAACAATTAACCATCAACAATTAACAATTACAGCTTCGCATCAAAATTCACCAACTGCACAAACTTGGCGACCCGGTTCTTGATTTCCACGTTCGACAAGCCTTTCAGCCGCTCGATGCCAAATTTTTCCACGCAAAACGACGCCATCGCCGAGCCGAAAATCACCGCCCGTTTCATGTTTTCAAAAGAAAGGTCGCCCGTCTGCGCCAGGTAGCCGATGAAGCCGCCGGCAAAAGTATCGCCAGCCCCCGTCGGGTCGAAAACCTCCGCCAACGGCAAAGCAGGAGCGAAAAAGATGTCGTCTTCGTAAAAAAGCAGCGCCCCGTGCTCGCCCTTTTTGATGACGAGGTATTTCGGGCCCATGCTCAAAATATGGTGTGCCGCTTTCACCAAAGAATGCTCGCCGCTGAGTTGTCGTGCTTCCTCATCGTTGATGACGAGGCAATCCACTTTTTTCAGCACTTCCAGCAGACTGTCCAGGGCTACGTTCATCCAAAAATTCATGGTGTCCATGGCAATCAGCTTCGGGCGGACAGTCATTTGCTCGATGACCCGCATTTGCACGGCAGGCGTCAGGTTGCCGAGCATGACGAAGTCACTCTCTTTGCAGCCATTCGTCAAAATGGGGTCGAACTCAGCCAGCACATTGAGTTCCGTCACGAGCGTATCCCGGTTGTTCAAATCCCGGTGATACTTGCCCGCCCAGAAAAAAGAGCGTTGCCCTTCTTTCACCTGCAAGCCGTCGAGATTGACGCCCCGGGAACTCAGGTAATCCAGTTCCGCCTGCGGAAAATCGTCGCCGATGACGGAGACCAAATGAATTTTTTCGGTGAAATAAGAAGCGGCGAGGGAAATATAAGTGGCAGCGCCGCCGACCACTTTTTCTGCTCTGCCCAGCGGCGTTTCGATGTCGTCGAACGCTACGGTTCCGACCGTAAGAAGGCTCATAATCGTTTCTGTTTTGATTGAGTTTAGAAGGTTAAGGAGGTTTAGATGGTTTAGTTCTCTAAACCATCTAAACCTCCTAAACCTCCTAAACCCTTCAATTGGGTGTGAAAATTAAAGGCTGCCCTTCGGCAAGCGGCTTGCTCTAAAAACCTGAAAATCAATTTTAAACGAAAGCAAAACCCGCCTACTTGAAGCCACCCGGCGAAAAAATCCAAAATTTTAGCCGCCAAAGGTGTTGCAAATTTTCCTTCGCCGCCTACATTTGCCCCGCCTTTGAAAGAAGGGCAAAAAAATAAGCCTCCTTAGCTCAGTTGGTTAGAGCGTCGGACTGTTAATCCGCAGGTCCAAGGTTCAAGTCCTTGAGGGGGCGCAAATGAAAAAAGCCTCGTTCAGTTGTTCTGAGCGAGGCTTTTGTATTTTCCAGCGACTGGATTTAGCGACCATTGGCAGCGCCGTTTTTGGTCTGCGGTAAGGTTATTTTCCCTTCTAATTTCAGCCGCTCTTTCACTTTTTTCACGAACTCTAAGTTTACGGCTGCGAGCGAGGCGATTTTTTCATCAGAAAATTCGCCGGTCAGCAAGAGGTTTTCAACGAACACGGTGGCTTTTTTCTCTTCGCCCTTCTCGATGCCCTTCTCGATGCCTTGTTCGATGCCTTTCTCGATGCCTTCCTCTTTACCTTGCTGGTAACGGAGGTCTGTTTTTAAATCATAAGTCCATGCCATTTTGCTTATTGTTTTAACGGTTAACGCCTGCAAGCTACGCAGGTTTGAAAAAACTTCCAACCTCGTCACGTGCTTCTCTGCGCCGGGTTTTCCACCCACCAGCTTGTCCAATTTTAGCAAGATTTCCTGGATGACTTTCTCTGGCGAGTCGGTTCCATAATCTCCTAAAATCGCCAAAGTCACCACTTCGGGCAAGTTGTACTGCATGAATTTTCGCCAAGGAATGCTGTTCAGCTTGACCACGGTGAACTTGTGCTCGGTAAACTCATCCTTGTATAATGCCTTCAACCTGCGCAGCCGTTTTTCCGAGCCCATGTAAATCACGAACTGCCTGACCTGCAAGCCAAATTTGAGCTTGAGCATGCTTTTTTTCAGCACCATCAGCAGCCCGATGTTCTCGTCCATCACGTGAAATTCCAGGTGAAGAATGCAGTTGAGTTTCTTGTTTTTGTAAATCAGCAGCTTGACGTGGTCACCTTCCCTTTCGAGGGTGAACTGAATTTTGTCCTTCATCTGCTCGGTTTTTTCCAGCATTACGCCCAGCACAATGGCGGCGAGTGGCACAAACGAAGGCTCGATTATTTCCTTGATAGCTTTGTCATAGATGTTTTCCATGTGGCAAGGATTTGTTGTGAAACGCCAAATGTGCAGCGCCCTGCCAGTATTTCAACTCCTTGACTTTCAATTTTTTATTTTCAAATAACAATGCTTGCTAACTGAGCTGCTTGCCTGAAAAATAAATCCCCCGCTTGCCGACAAGCGGGGGATTGCGTGTTGAAATTGTGGCAGGCTAAGTGTCGGCGTGACTGCCAGTCACGACGACACTTGGGCTAATGCCTCATGCTTCAGCAGCGGCGCCGAGTTTTGACGCCCGTTTCGGGCGAATGGCAGGTTCTGACAATGGCAGTTCGATGCCGGTGCGCTTGATTTCATCAATAAAGGGGTCGCCTTTTTCGAAGTGTTCGGTGCGAAAAGTATGCGGCTCGATATCAATGTATTTCAAGCGAACTTTAATCTCCGCAAAATGGCGGATATCATAAGAAGGCACACCCAGGAATTCATCCGCTACGAGTGCCATATCAATATCCGACCATTCGTGTTGCTCGTTTCGCACGAAGGAGCCAAACAGGATGGCTTTTTTCAGTGGAAAGCCTTTTGCCAAAATGTCCTGCACAAAATCTTTGGCGATGGCTATGGCAGTTTGTTGAGTAAGCATTGATAAAGATTTTCAGCCTCATCCAGGACGAGTTTCGTTGCCGATTCATCATAAAGCTGATAGGCAGCGAAATTGAAATCCGGGTAGCGACCTTCCAGTTGGAAGAGGTTCATTTTGTCTAAGAAAGCGAGTTGAGTAAGCGTCAGGTTCAAATTGGTCTTGATTTCCAGCTTTCGGAGGTCATGAATTTTTGGCGGAATATTGCTGACGTTGTCCATCACCCAGTGTGCTTTCAGCATTTTTTCAATCGTCAAATGCATCCAGAAAAGGCTCTCGACATAGCTGCCGCCAGCAAACATCACCCCGGTAGCCAATAGGCTTTTCCCGGCTGAAATTTTCCAATATTCGATGTGGTCTGCCTTGTTCATTTTTTTATTGGAAACAAACTTACACAAAAACCGCCGCTCAATTTTTCCAAAACCTCGGCTGCCATACTTCTCAAATTTTGGCAAAAAAAATCCCCGTTCCGAGCAAGTCGAAACGGGGAATCTTTTGTCAAAGTCAGAATCGCCAAGCGTGGACAAATCGCTTACCTGCCAATCACCAACCGCCTCACGACAGCCGATTCGGCAGAAAGCATCTGTACCGAATACAAGCCCGCAGCCATGCCCGACAGGTCAAAAACAGCCGTCGCCTGCTGGCTTTCCAAGCGGAAAATGCGAGCCAGCTTGCCAGTAGCGTCGAGGAAGCGGACTTCCATTCCTTGCGTCAGCGGCTGTTTCAATTCCAGCCGCACCCAATCCATTGCCGGGTTAGGTTGCAAAGCGATGCCCGTTGCCCAGGCAGGTTCGCCCGTTCCGGTCTCGTTTTCCACGACGATTTCCTCGCTGGCAATCACGCAGCCGTTAGCGTCGGTGGCGGTGAAAATGTACGTGCCCGCCTCCAAGTTCACCAGGTCTTCATTCGTGGAAAATGCCGCTCCGTCTTTCGTCCAGGCGAAAGTGTACGGGGCAATTCCGCCGGTGACGGTGATGGAAATCGAGCCGTTGCCAGCGCCGTTCACCTCGTTGGTCACCTGGTCAATGTTGAAATCCAGGGCGGAGGGAGCGGTGATGGTGCCGGTGAAAATTTGCAGGCAAAGCGAAGCATCCGTCACGGTGGCGGTGAAAATTCCACCGCAAAGGCTGTCCGCTGTCAACCCTGCGTCGCCATTGCTCCAAAGGACAACGAAAGGCGGCACACCACCTGCGATAGTCAACGTGGCGGTGGCGTCGCAAACGTCGGCGCAGGTCGGGTCGGCAATCGTTGCGGTGATGTCGGCGGGCACACTCACCGTCACGGTGAAGCTGCAAGTGCCAATGTTTCCAGCCGCATCGGTGTAGCTGAATGCTTGCACGGTCACGCCTACCGGGAAGAGCGAGCCGCTGACCAAACCGCTCGTTTGCACCAGCAGCAGCGGGTTCACGTCGCAGTTGTCGCTGATTTGCGGCAGTACAAAAAGCACGTTCGGGTTGCAATCGCCTGCCACGATGTCGTCGGGGCAATCGAGCGCCGGCGCAACGTTGTCCACGATGGTTACGATGGCGGCAGCGGTGCTGACGTTGCCATTTTCATCGGTGGCGGTGATGGCGACCGTGTGGGTGCCGAGGTCGGCGCAGCCGAAATTAACCGGCTGAATATCCAATCCGAAATTGCCGCAGTTGTCGCTGGCGCTCGTGACGAACTGGCTGGCGGTGAGCGAAACCTCTCCGTTTGCGTCGAGGCTCACCGTATCGTTTTGCACGACCAGCACCGGAGCAGTCGTGTCTGCGGCAGTCAGGTTGACGGTCGTTGCAGCCGTGCAGCCATTGGCATCGCTCACCACGACTGCGTAAACGCCAACGCCGAGGTTGCCAATTGTGGCGCTCGTGCTGCCGTTCGACCAGAGGAAAGTGTACGGCTGCGTTCCGCCGGAGGCTTCCGCCGTGATGGTTCCGTTCGCGTCATCCGGGCAGGGCGGGTTCACGACGTTGGTCAGCGAAAGAGCCACCGGAGCAGGCTCGGTGATGGTCACTTCGACCGTCGAGGAGCAGCCGTTGGCATCGGTAACAGTGGCAGTGTAAGTGCCTGCGCAGAGCGAATCCACGAAGGTGTCGCTCGCTCCGTTGCTCCACAAAACCGTGTACGGAAGCTGCCCGCCGCTCACCAAAAGCGAGGCGGAACCATTGCAATCGCTGGCGCAAAGCACATTCGTCGTCGCAGCCACCGAGGCGCTGACCGAGTCGGAAACAGTCACCGTGAAAAAGCAAGTGCCTTGATTTCCAGCCGCATCCGTGTAGCTGAAAACCTGCAAAGTCACGCCCACCGGGAAGGTCGAGCCGCTCGCCAAGCCAGCAGTTTGCATCAATTGCGAGGAATCGAGCGGGCAGTTGTCGGAAAATCCGATTGCGCCAAAACTGACGGTTGAGTTGCAAGCGCCCACCGTGATGTTGCTTGGGCAAGTCAAAACCGGGGCTGTTGCATCCAGCACATTGACCGTTGCGGTAGCGGTGGCGGTGTTGCCGTTCACGTCAATCGCCGTGATGGTCACCGTGTTGAAACCAATATCGGCGCAGCCGAAAGTGGTCTGGCTGACGGTGAAAGATGCCAGCGAACAGTTGTCGGTCGTGCCTGCATCGAATTGAGCGGCGGTCACTGTTGCCTGCCCGTTGGCGTCGAGGATGACAAAAGCATTTTGCACAATCAGCACTGGCGGCATCGAATCCAGCGCTTCGATTTCTGTAAAAATCGTCTGAACACAACCATTCGCATCCGTCACGAACAGCGTGTAACCACCTGCCACTAAGCTGTCCGCCGTGTTGGTCGTGTCGCCGCTCGTCCAGAAAAATGTGTAAGGCTGAACGCCGCCACTGACGAAGGCATGACTAAAGCCCGTCGGCTCGTCCGCACAATTCACGTCCTGGTGGAAAAGCTCGCCCACAATCAAAAGCGCAGGCTCGCCGATGACGGTCGTCAAAACAATCTCGCAACCTAAGCTGTCGCTCACCGTCACGCTGTATTGACCCGCTACCAAGCCAGTCGCCGTTGCCGTCGTTGCGCCGGTTGACCAGTTGAATTGCACCGCTCCGGTTTCGTTGTCGAAGTTGGCGGTGGCGGTGGCGCTGGCAGTTCCGTTACATGCCACCGGGGTCGTCGTGATGCTGCCGGTCAGGGCGCAACCTGCCTCGTTCACGTTCACGGTTTGCACGGCAGTGCAGTTGTTGACGTCTGTCACGGTCACCGTGTAGGCGCCGGGAGCGAGGTTGACAATTTGTTGCGTGAAATCACCCGTGCTCCACGAGAAAGAATAAGGCTGCGTGCCGCCGGTCGGGTTGGCGACAGCCGTGCCGTCGTCCACGCCAATCATGGATTGAGCGGTGGCGGTGGCATTGGGCGCAAGGGCGTCCGGTTCGTCAATGAAAATCGTGTCAACAGCAGAGCAACCATTGACGTCGCCCACGGTGACCGTGTACATGCCTGCCACGAGGTTGGTCACGGTATCCGTGTTTGCGCCGGTTGACCAGAGGAAAGTGAACGGCGCAATGCCACCCTGCGGCGTGATAATCACGGAGCCGGTCGCTTCGCCGAAGCAGGCAGGGCTGGTCGTTGCCACGCTCAAATCGAGGTCGGGAATTTGCAGCACCTGCACCGTGTCGGTCGCCGTGCAGCCGTTTTCGAGGTCGGTCACCAGTAAAATATAGGTGCCGACAGCGCCGACAATCGGCGTCGAGGTCGTTGCCCCGAAAAGAATCACGCCGTCCGTCGTCGTCCAGAGGTAGGCGAAATTTGCGCCTTGCGAAGAGCCAGTTCCGTCCAAAGTGTCGCTCACGGTGGCGCAGTTGAAGCTCACCGGGTCGCCTGCGTCAGCCGTCGGCGCAAGCGTATCGAAATCGAGGAAAAACGAATCCAGCGCAATGCAACCAAAAACGGTGTCGAGCGCCAGCACTTCGTACAAGCCGGGTTCGGTCACGTTCACCGTTGCCTCAGTCGAAGCAAAACCGCCGGGGCCCGCCCAGTTGAAAGTCACGCCGAAGTTCGTAGAGAAAGCCGTCAGCGTCGCCGTGTCGGAAACGCAGTTCAAGCCGGTGACCAAATTGATGTCAATGTCCGGCGGGTTGTTTTCATCCAAAACGACAGCGAAGGCAATCGAGAAACAGCCGTTCACCGTGTCCGTCACGGTGAGTTGGTAAATGCCGCCTTCGGTCACGAATGGGTTTTGCTCGTTCGAGACAAACACGCCGTTCAGCGTCCATTCCCAAGCCACGCCAACCGTGTCGAAAAAGCCCAGCAATTGCAATTCCGGCTCAAAACAAGTCACCTGCCCGCCGAAAGCGTCCACCGCTGGCGGGGTCGTGTTTTCATCCACCGTCACGTCGTCGGTGGCCGTGCAACCGCTGGTCACGTCGGTGACGATGAGGGTGTACGTGCCGCCTGCATTCACGGTCGGCGTGAGCGTGGTTTCGCCAGAAACGATGTTGCCGTCGAGCGTCACCCAGAGGTAGGCGTAGGCAATTCCTTGCGAGGAGCCAGTGCCGTCGAGTTGCAAAATGGAGTCGAGGCAGGTAATCGTGCCGCCCGTTCCAGCCTCGGCGACCGGCGGGTTGACGTTGCCGGTGACGGTAGCAGTGGCAGAATTGGTGCAGCCGTTGAGCGGGTTGGTCACGACGACGGTGTAGTCGCCAGCCACATCAACGGTCACGCTTGGGTTGGTCGAAGTGAAGCCGTTGGGCCCCGTCCATTCGTAGTTCACGAGCACCGGCGAGGCGATGGCAGTCAGCGTCACCGTTGGGTTGTCGCAAGAAAGTATGCCGCTCACCGCAATTTCAATCGTCGGCAAATCAATGATGGCAACTACAATGGCGGAAGCAGAAGCGGTGCAGCCGTTGACCGTGTTGGTCACGGTCAAAGTGTACTCTCCAGCCACACTTACCGTCAGGTTTTGGTCGGTGGAAACGAAGCCGTTGGGGCCCGTCCACGAGAAGGTGACGTTGGTGTTTGGCGTGACGATGGCAGTCAAAGTCGTCGTCGGAAGCAGGCAAGTAATCACGCCACCGACCACGATTTGAATGGTGGGCGGAGTGGTGTTTTCTATCACCGTGACCGTGTCGGCAGCCGTGCAGCCGTTGAGGGTGTCGGTCACGGTGAGCACGTACTCGCCGTCTGCATTCACGACCACATTTTGCTCGTTGGAAACGAAACCGTTGGGACCCGTCCAGGCGAAAGTGGTATTTGCGCTGACGGTTGCCGTCAAAGTTGCCGTCGGGAAAATGCAGGTAATCACATTGCTCACGGCAATCAAAACCGTCGGCGGCGTGATGTTTTGAAGCACGGTCACCGAGTCGAGTGAAATGCAGCCATTGGTGGTGTCGCTGACAATGAGGAAATAATCACCGGGTTCGCTCACGTCCACCGTGCCCGAACCGGAGAGTGCGCCACCGGGCCCGAACCATTCAAAAACTATCCCTGAATCCGGGTCGGAAGTAGCCGTCAAAGTCACAATCGTATCGGCGCAAGTGAGGATGCCGCTCACGTCAATCGAAACGACTGGCGGCACGGTGTCAATCGAAATCACAACGGTCGAATCCGTCGTGCAAGTAGTCAGCGTGTCGGTGATGATGAAATGATAAGTGCCTGGAACAGTGGCGAATGTGTCCAAAACATTGGCGGTGAAGCCGCCGGGTCCCGTCCATTGGAAAACCGTGTTGGCAGTGTCCACCTGGGCGGAAATGGCAATTTCTTGCACCACGCAATTCAAAGTTTCATCGTCGGAAAGCAGCACGGCAGGCGGTTCGTTTTCGCCTGTCACGACGACGGTGTCGGCGTCGGTGCAGCCATTGTCCACGTCGGTCACGGTCAAAATGAAAGTGCCTGCGTGGTCAACTGTCGGCGTGAGGCTGTCGCCACCGGCAACGATGTGCCCGCCAAGGATAGCCGTCCATTCGTAAGAAATCGTGTCGCCCGTCGTCGAGCCAGTTCCGTCGAGCAGCAGCACGGTGTTCGTGCAAGGCACGAGCGTGTCTAAGCCAGCGACGGCGACCGGGTGAATCGTGTCCAAGCCAATCGTCACGGAATCAATTGCAAAACAGGCATTTACAGTGTCTTTGATGGTCAGCGTGTAAGTTCCTTGCGTGTTGACCTGCACGACGAGGGTGTCGGTCGGCGAACTGAATTGCCCGCCGCCGCTCGCCGTCCAATCCACCGTGAAGCCATGCGCAATCACCGAAGAGGAAGCGTCGAGGGTCACGATGGGAAAAGCGCAAGTGATGTCGGGGCTGTTTGGCTGAATGTTTATCACCGGAATTTGCGGTTGCAAATCAAAACTCGCCACGAGAGAGCAAGCATTGGCGTCCGAAACCGTCACGGTATAGACGCCAGCGGCGAGGCTGTCAACTGCCAGGGTCGTGTCGCCGGTGCTCCATTTCCAAATGTAGGGTGGCGTCCCGCCTGAAAAAGCGACGGAAAGTTCGCCCAGCGAGTCGTTGCAAAATGGGTATCGCAGCACGGTGAAAGCCGCCTTGAGCGGGTCAGTCTGCGGCACAATGATGCCCACAAGCGAGTCCACGTTGCCGAGCGTATCGGTCACGGTGACGCCGTAAGTGCCTGCTGGCAAATGGGTTACGTCTTCCGTCGTGTCGCCGTTGCTCCAATGGAAAGAGTAGCCGTTGGGCGTGATAATTAAATCAGGCACGGAGATGAAAATCGCCCCGGTGCTGTCGCCGTGGCAATTGACAGCATGAATGCTGTCGAGTGTAATCGGGATTGAATCCAATGCCGAACCGCCGGGATTTGCGCCAGCAGCCGAGAATTGGAAAAAACCGAGCAGAAGGAGTGGTAAAAGCAAATACTTCATGCTTAGACAGTTTTGGATGAAAAATGAATGGGATAATGATATTGGGATATTGAGATATTGGGATATTGCAAAACACTGGCAATCAGCGTGAAGCAATCTCCAATTTCTAATTTCCGAATTTCTTTAAGGAATAAGTCGAGGGTGGAAGGCGAGGGTGGTGCCAGTAAAGTGTCGCCAAACAAAAAGTTTTG
>CAZHLB010000122.1:0-12431 GCA_964533005.1 uncultured Saprospiraceae bacterium | reverse complement strand
CGGGAAGAAACCTTGCGGGAATTCCGCAACAACACCATGCCTATCCTCGTGGCGACGGACGTGCTTTCTCGTGGCATTGACATTCGAGGCATTGACATCGTCATCAACTACGACGTGCCCGGCGACCCGGAGGACTACGTTCACCGCATCGGCAGAACGGCAAGAGCCGACGAAACGGGCTTGGCGCTCACTTTGATTACTCGTGAAACCCGGCGGAAATTCGACCGCATTGAAAAGCTGACCGGGATGAAAGTGAAGTTGCTGCCGCTGCCGCCGGAACTCGAAAGTGCGCCCAGACCCAACAACGGTGCGCCTTCCCAAATGAACGGCGATGAAAGAAGATATGACCGGCGGAACTATCGAGGCGGGAAAAATCGCAACCGGCAGAATCCGAGACCGACGGTTTAAAGTAGGCAGTAGGCGAGTTGGCAGTAGGCGAGTTGGCAGTAAAAAAGCCTCGAAGTTGAATCTCCGGAGAGTGTTTAGAAAAGTGTGTCAGAGTTGAAACGCAGAAAATATAGGTGAAAAGCAGCAGGGAGAAGCGGAGAGAAATTTTCATGGCAAATGAGTTTTGGTTCGAGTCCACGTTTACGAAACTTTGAAAGTTTCGTAAACGTCTGCCCAAGTTAGAGGGCGATTTTCTGCTTTTCAGCCAAAATCAACCTGCTGTAAATTGGATTGCAAAAGGCAGGGTATTTGGGAATTTAGGACAAGTCAAACCACGCCAAAAATTCCTTGTTTTTTCGCTGCTCATCCAAGACATCCGTCTCTGTCAATCCTTTTAATTTGAATCCTACTCCCTCCGCAAAATCCGTCACCCGCCGCACCGCCCCCTCCTGCAACTGCCGGTCTTTCACGATACCGCCTTTCAAAGCATGGCGGGTTTCCATCTCAAATTGAGGCTTGATGAGCAAAACCAAAAACCCGCCAGGCTTGAGCAGTGGCGGAAATGCTGGCAAAATATGCGTCAGGGAAATAAAAGAAAGGTCGGCGACAATGGCATCCACCGGCTCGCCTTCCAGGTGGGCGAGGCTGAGTTGCCGCACGTCCTGATTTTCATAAAAAACCACCTGCGGATGCGAGCGAAGGGCAGGCGACAATTGCTCCGAGCCGACATCAACGGCATACACTTTTGCCGCCCCATGCTGCAAGGCGCAGTCAGTAAACCCACCAGTCGAAGCGCCTGCGTCGAGCACTCTTTTGCCCTGAAAATCAAGGTGAAATGTTTGAATTGCTTTTTCCAGTTTCAAGCCGCCCCGGCTCACGTAGCGCAGCGGTTCGCCTGTAATTTCGATGTGGTCGCCGGGCTGGACGGTCAAGGAAGGTTTGCCCGCCGGGCTGCCGTTGCAGCGCACTTGCCCGGCTTTGATTGCCATCTGCGCCCGCTCCCGGGAAGGAAAATGACCATGTTGAACGAGCCAGGCGTCGAGCCTCATAATGGTTAAATGGCTGAATGGTTAAATGGCTGAATGGCTGGGCAGCCATTCAGCCATTTAACCATTCAGCCATTATTTTTTGACCACTTGGCAGCCGACTTGCCTGCCGCCTGCGGTTCGGAATTGAAAATAATACGTGCCCGCTGGGAGGTTGTCGCCGCTGACTTTGAGCGAATGCTCGCCTTCGGTCAGTTTTTCGCCGGTGAACAAGTCGGTGACTTGCCTGCCGGTCATGTCGTAAACGCGGAGGGTGGAGAGCATCGGGTCGGGCAAATTCAAATCGAGGGTCAGTTCGCTTGAAAAAGGATTTGGAGTGCAATCAACTTCAATGCGCTTGGCATCCTCGGCAGGGTCTTCCGCCTGGCTGTCAAACAGGAAAACGGGCGTACCTGTCAGCTCAACTTGGCTGGCATCCACCAAAGTAGTGATGCCGGCATCGGCGAAGTTCCAATCTCGTTTGCGCAATGAGGCGAGGCTGAAATCACTGGGAAAACTGAAGGTGGCATTGGCTTTTTCCGAATTGTCCTTCGAAGTGACTGCCCAGAGAACGTAAGTGAAGCTGCCATTTTCAGCCCGAAAAGCGCCGCCCCGCACATTGCTGGGCAGGTTCAATTTGGCAGTTTGCGCAGCGTCGTAACGTTTGCCTTTTAGGAACATCGAAGTCGTTTTGTACGCCACGCCGACCGGGTTGATTTTCTGCGTGTACAGCGGAATGCTGTCAATCGAGGCGTACAAACCCATCAATTGAAACTCGGAATTGGCTCTTTTGGCAGGCTCGATGTCGCTCAATTGATAGACGTGAAACTGCCGGATGTCGTTTTGCTGGCTTGCGACGAGCGCCTTGATGATGTAATTCCGCTGCGCCTCCGGCGAGCCGAGGTATTCGCCGAAAGCCTTGCTGGGGATATTGCTTTCGGTGACAATCCATTCCTTTTTCGGAAAAGTTGCGCCGTCGTAGCCTCGGTCTTCGAGGACTTCCCGCAGGTCAGCCTGCCTTTTCAGCAAGCCGTCTAAGCATCGGTCGGAGTAGCGGAAGTGTTTGAACCCGCCGATGTTGTCATCCCAGACACGAGTGCTGTTGTCAATGTGGGGGTAGGAATGAAAACTGAGCACGTCGAAATATGCGCCACCCAAATTCGGGTAAAGCGAGTCCACGCTGCCGTCTGCCGGGTTGTCCGAGTTGCGCAGCACCACGTCGAGGAAGGCTGCGTGACCGATGCCGCCGATGGCAACGTAGTCGTTGGGCGAGAGGGATTTGATGACTTCGTAGCTGATGCGCAGCATTCGGATGTAGTGAAAAATGGGGGCGTGAAGGGCGTAGCCGCAGGGGTTGGGGTTGTGCTCCCACCAGTTTCCCGGTTGCCCCGGCAGCGCCGACGAGCCGCCGGTGAAGTCGAAATCCGGCTCGTTCCATATCTCCCAATACTTCACGTAGGGGTCATAAATGCTGACCATTTTGTACAGGTACAGCGCATAATAATTGTCGTCGTTGACGGGCGTGCCGTTTTCGCCATTGTCCCAAATGGGTTCGTACAGGTTGGCAAAAAGTTCGGAGGGCCCCGCTTCGCAAAAGTGCGTTTTGTCTTGATGCTCCGGCGAGGGGTAGCCTACAAAAACCACGTTGTCTTCGATGCCGAGCGATTGATAATGTTTGAAAGCGTCGAGGCGGATGTCGTAGCCCCAATATTCGAGGAACCACTCGGAGAGCAGCGGTCGCAAGGCGTCCACGCCTGCGCCCCGGATGCCCATGTCGGGATTGCCGGCGGCGATGTCTGCGAGGTTTTCATCCCGCCAGGGAAAGTAAGCTCCCATGTTTGCGCCAAAGCGAAAGCGCCCTTCGAAAGCAGGCACGGTGTCGTTGGCAGTGAAAGTGATTTGGGAAAACAAGGAGTAAGACGCCAGCAAAAAAACTGGCAGGAGGAGACAGTTCGGATGTCCGTTCATTGTGTCTAGTTTTAATCAAAAAGCCAAAGGTACTAATCGGTTTCAACAATCTGGTTTACAGCGGTTAACGCAGGAAAGAGGTGGTTTTACGAGATGTGCTGAAGATTGATTTTCAGAGGAATTGACTAGGAAAAGGGCGGGAAAAAGATGCAGGTACTAATTTCTGCGCAGGTAAAAGTGGTTAACTGGCTGGTTTGGGATTTTGTTTGCCGGGTTGGGAAAATTGTTCCGATTGTGGTAAGGCTTTACAGAGGGAGGGCTATTTGGTAATGTGAGAAAAATAACCTGGTAAGTTACAGGACAACCTTTCCGAAAGTCTCAAACTTTCGGAAAGGCAGCTCATCGCTCGAATGAAAGCCTGCCTTTCCGAAAGTTTGAGACTTTCGGAAAGGTTGTCTCCCTCCAATTTTGACAGGTTATTTTTCGAATGTTCCTTTTCAAACAGCCCTCCCTCTGGTTGTTTTTTCAGCGAAGCAGCGTGACGCCCCCTTCCAAAAACCGCTTCGCCCCATCGCCTGCGACCAGTTCCACGTAGTAAGTATAAACCCCCGTATCCGCCTTTTTTCCTTTGAAAGTGCCGTCCCACCAATCCTGATTTCCATTCAAATCCACCTGGCTCAACTCAAAAACCAGCCCGCCCCAGCGGTTGAAAATGAGCAGCTTTTCGATGAGATAATCGCCTGGCGAAAACACCATGAACTCATCGTTCAGCCCGTCGCCGTTGGGTGAAAAAACGTTGGGCACGAAGACGGGGCAATCCTCGGAAACCCTTGCCGTGTCTGCCAAACCGGGGCAGCCGATGGAGTCTTTGACGACCACCGGGTACGTTCCGCTCGGTAATTGCTCGAAGGTATTTTCCGCATAAAAATGAGCGCCGCCATCAATGCTGTACGTCAAATTTCCCGTGCCGCCGCTGGCGGAAATTTGGATGACGCCCGTCTCGGAGTTGCATTGATTGGGAGAAACAGTCACCGCTTCGATAATGGGTATGTCGGTGGAAACTGGTTGCACCGAGATGGTGGTGTCCTTCGTGCAGTTATCGCCGTCGTCAATGAAAATGGTCAGGCTACCGGCGGGGATTTCCGTGAAAACGCTGTCCGTCTGAAAATTCACCCCGTCGAGGCTGTAGCGCAGCGTTTGATTTTCAGCGTAGGCATGGATGACAATCGAGCCATCCGGTTTGCCGCAGGTAGGTTGCGTGACATCAACGCCAAAAAATTGAAGGACGGATGCCGCCTCGAATTCCAACTGGCTCGCCCCGCCATAGACCTTCACCGGCAGGGTACATTTGAATACAAGCTGCTGATTTTCAAAGTCAATCAAATAAACTTTCGAGCCTCCATTTTCAAAAGTCAAGGCATAAGTGAACACCTCGTTGCAGTCTTGCACCACGCTGACGATGCCAAAAATGCTGGATACGCTGGACGGGAAATTGAAGAAAACCGTGCTTTGGGAAGGGTTGGCGATGTTGATTTTCATAAGGTTGTCGCCCGTGGAAGCGAGGTACAATTGACCGTCGTGAAAAGTCAAGTCGCCTGCCGCTTCCCACGAAGAATTGGAGTGAGTTTGAGCGCCGGTTTGCAGGTTGAGCGAAGCGAAATCACCGTTCACGCTGGCTGCGTAAAAAACGCCGTCGCCGTTGGCAACCAATGAGTTGTAGTCGCTTCCGGAGTTGATTTGCCCTGCCTGCGTCACCGCCCCGGTCTGCAAGTTTATCTCGCACAAAGTCCCGCCGAAAGTGATGCCGTACAGTTTTCCATTCGGGTGAAAACTGATGTCGCCGAAGTTGCCGAGGTTGGTGCTTACGTCGGTCAGAAAGGTGGTTTGGCAGGTGGCGATGTCCACGAGGTGGAGCTTTTGGTTTTCATCAATCACGTAGAATTGCTGGGCGGAAAGCGCCGGGGAAAACACGTGGAAAAATACGCCGAGCGCCAGGCAAGCAACTGCGCCAGGCAGCTTGAAGGAAGGGTGAAACTGTTTCATGGTTCTATTTTTCAGTGAAAATTAGAGGCAGGCAAAATAGCCCTTTCGCTGAAAAACGGGACGAGGTTTTGCCGATGCCGGTTGGGCGGGGGAGGCAAGAAATGACATCTGAAAAAAAATGAAATTTTTTTTCAGATGTCATTTCTGCTCGCTCAAAACCGATACTTCACCACCATCACCGGGGAGTCTTCAATCATCCCCGAAGAAAACCGCAACTTCTGCCTCGACCGGGTATCTACTTTGTGCAAGTGCGGCACGAAATAGCCAATCAAAGCGCCGACAGCATAGCCCGCCGCCACGTCGGTGAAATAATGTTTTCCAGCCTTGTAGCGCAGGTAACCAGTGACCGCAGGCACGGCGGCGGCGGCTGTCCAAACCACCGGTTTCCACCTGCTTTCGGGGTGATAATCAGACCAAACTTTTGCGGAAAAGAAGGAAAGGCAAGACGTTGCAGCGGTGTGCCCGGAGAAAAAAGACAGGCGGGCATCTATCGAAGTTCGCTGTTCCGCCAGCACGTTTGGATTGTAAACGTAGGGGCGGTTGCGGAGCATGAGGCGCTTGGTGACGGTGTTCAAACCATTGGTTATCAGCAGGCTTTCGGAGAGTAAGACCCCAATTTTGCTGGCTTCCTGGCGAATGTCAGGGTCTGCCATGAGCAAGACAGGCATGGCGGCGGAGCCTTTCAGCAGCCAATCGCTGGCATGGTCGGCGGCGTTGGAAAAGTTGTCGGTGGCGGCTTTGTCCATGCGCAGCCATTGATTTTGGGACAAGTTGTTGACTTCCTGAAGGGTGTTCGGATGAATCGTTTCGCTCAACGCCAAGCCCAAAAGGGATAGCGTTGCGCCGCTGGTGGCGAGTGGAGCTTCGATTTTCCAGTCCAATTGATAAACCGGGGACGAAGAATTTTGGGCAAAAAAGGTGGGAATAACCAAGAGTAAAGCCAATAAGCAGCCGCAAAATTTTTTCAGCATGAGGAAAGAATGAGGTTCGTTTTTGGAAAAATCCGGGTGTTTCAAAAACACACATTTTTTCTAAACACATAGTCACATAGAGAACATAGTTGGCTGATTATCAGAAAACTATGTTCTCTATGTGACTATGTGTTTAGAAAAAAGCCGTGTTGATGAAACGTCCCCAAAATAGCTGTCAAAGTAAAAATTCGGGCGGCGAAAGTAGCCCTCGCCTCCGCCTGAAAAACCCAAACGAGCCGCTTTTTGACAAAATTTTAGCAAGTATAGCTTTTGTCAAAACGCAGCTACTCGGACGGGTAGGCGACATTTTACGAGCAAGTGAACGACGGAGTTGCCAACAATTTCTGACTTTCGCCGCCGCCAGATTGCTCCTTTTTTGAAACGCTATTTTTCTGCCTCGAACCTGCCTTCCCTACTCCAATCGCCCTTGCTTCCGAAGCAAGTCTTCTCCTGCCAATCCCTTGAAAATCAAGGAGCTTAACCTGTCTATCCAACTTCATTTTCGCAACAGGTCAAAAAGCAAAGCTGCCAAAGCAAGCGTCCTGCGACCCTTTGCCACCTTTGTTTTTTTGGCTAAAAACTTCAAGTGGCGGTTGATAGGGTTGATAAGGTTGATTTTGCTGCAAAATCAACCTTATCAACCTTATCAACCCTATCAACTTGAAACTTCAAACCACACCCAGTATGAAAAGGAAATTGACCTCTGTTTATGTGCTGTTCGCCACACTGCTTTCAGGCTACTTGTTCTTGTCGAGCAGCGCCAATCCGCCAAACGGGTACACAGGCTCCCCTGCCGATGGCGGCAATACTTGTTCCGCACTCAATAACGGATGCCACACAGGACCCACAGGCACAGGCAATGTGACCATCGCCGGTTTGCCGTCTTCCATTGTGCCCAACACCAATTATTCCATCACGGTCACCGTGACTCGCACGAACCCAGACCGGCAAAAAGGTGGGTTTCAGTTAATGGTGCTCGATGGAAATGACCAGAATGTAGGCAACCTAAGCACGACCGACCCAAACGCCGCCACCCAAATTTTCAATGGTTTCGAGTATTTCGAGCACGACCCGGCTTTGAGCTTTTCCAGCAACTCCGTGACCTACACGGGAAGTTGGGTAGCTCCTGCAAGCGCCGTCAATCCCATTACCATGTACATTGCCGCCAATCTTGCCGGCTCGCCAAGTGGCAGCAATGATGGCGATGAAATTGTCACGACCACTGTTTCAGGCGACATGAGCGGTGGCGGCGTCATCACGGTGGACGTCACCGGCACGAACGTGAGCTGCTTCGGCGGCAACAACGGCTCTGCTACGGCAACCCCATCGGGCGGCGGCGGGCCTCCTTTTTCGTACAGTTGGTCAAACGGCGGCTCGACCGCCACCATCAACAACCTCACTGCTGGAACATACATGGTTACCGTGACCAACACTTCCGGCGGCATGGGCACGGGCAGCGTCACCATCACGCAGCCTGCCTCGGCGGTTGCTGTTTCGGTTATCAACTCGTCGAACATCACCTGCGCCAACCCCACCGGCTCGGCAACGGCGTCCGCCAGCGGGGGGACTCCTGGCTACACTTACAACTGGTCGTCGGGCGCCACGGGAGCAACCGTTTCCCTGCCCGCCGGAACCTGGACGGTCACTGCCACCGACAACAACGGCTGCACCGCTACCGACAACGTGACCATCACTTCGAACACGACGCCGCCGGTTGCCGTCGCCGGCCCGCCAAATCCAAGCATCACTTGCGCAAATCCGACGACGACACTTTCCGGCGCAGGCTCTTCCACCGGAGCGAATATTTCTTATTTATGGACGGGTCCCGGCATCGTTTCGGGCGCAACCACGCTCACGCCTGTCGTCAACCAAGGCGGTTTGTACATCCTCACCGTCACCGACACCGACAATGGTTGCACGGAAAGCGACAACGTCACCGTCACCGCAAACACCACCCCGCCAACTGCCAATGCTGGCGCAAATATGACCCTCACCTGCACGACGACCCAGGTGACTTTGAACGGCAGCGGCTCGTCGTCGGGGGCGAATTTTACTTATCTCTGGACGGGGCCCGGCATCGTTTCCGGCGCAAATACGCTGATGCCAATAGTCAACGCTGCCGGAACTTATACCCTCACCGTGACCAACACCAGCAACGGCTGCACCTCGTCCGACCAAGCTGTCGTGACCGCCAACACCACGGCGCCCACCTCCAACGCTGGCGCAAACATGACCCTGACTTGCCCCACAACGCAGGTGACATTGAACGGCAGCGGTTCGTCGTCTGGAGCAGGCTTCACCTACCTCTGGACGACCACCAACGGCAACATCGTTAGCGGCGCAAACACCAACATGGCTGTCGTTGACGCCCCCGGAACTTACACCCTGACCGTGACCAACACAACCAACGGCTGTACGGCGAGCGACCAAGCGGATGTCCTCCAAAACATCGTCGCTCCCACTTCCAACGCAGGCGCAGACATGACCCTCACCTGCATCACGACGCAAGTCACGCTGAACGGCAGCGGCTCGTCGTCCGGAGCAAATTTTACCTACCTCTGGACGACCTCGAATGGGCACATCGTCAGCGGCGCAAACTCGAATATGGCAGTGGTGGACGACCCCGGAACCTACTGCCTGCAAGTGACCAACACCGCCAACGGCTGCACGGCGACTGACTGCGCCACCGTCGCCGAAAACGTCACCGCTCCCATCGCCAACGTCGCCAGCCCGTCGCAATTGACTTGCACCACGACGCAAGTCACCCTCAACGGCTCGGCTTCCTCCGGCTCCAACCTTAGCTTTTTGTGGACAACCACCAACGGCAACATCGTCAGCGGCGCAAACACCAACATGGCAGTGGTGAACGCCGCCGGAAACTATACCCTGACCGTGACCAGCGGAACCAACGGCTGCACCGACGCCGAAACCGTCGCCGTCACCTCGAATACCACGCCGCCCAACGCCGACGCAGGGCCAGGCATGGCTTTGAATTGCAACGTCAGTTCGGTCGTACTCAACGGTTCCGGCTCGTCGCAAGGAGGGAATTTCACTTATTTATGGTCGGGCCCCGGCATCGTTTCGGGCGGCAACACGACCAACCCGACCGTGAACCAGGCAGGCAACTACGTGATTTTGGTAACCAACACAACGACCGGCTGCACGGCAAACGACAACACGACCGTCACCCTGACACCTGCTCCGACCGTTTCGATTCCTGTCGTCACGCACGTCACCTGCAACGGCAGCAACAACGGCAGCGCAACGGCAAGCGGCAGCAGCGGCGGCGGCAGCTACGCCTACCTCTGGTCGAATGGCGCAAACACTGCCCAAGCCTCCAACCTCGCCGCTGGAACTTACACCGTCACCCTCACGGATGCCGACGGCTGCACGGCGACCGCCAGCGTGAGCATCACCCAACCGGCGGTTTTATTGGCGAATGCTTCGGTCACGAATGAAACCGTTCCCGGCGCAAACGACGGCTCTGCGACTGCCAACCCGACCGGCGGCACACCTGCCTACAATTACCTCTGGAGCACCGGCGCAACCACGCAAACCATCACCGGGCTTGCTCCCGGCAACTATTCGGTGACCGTCACCGACGCAAACGGCTGCACCAAATCGGAGTCGGTTTCCGTGCAAAGCTCAGTCTGCACGGGCTTTGGCGTGAGCATCGTTTTCACCAATCCCTCCTGCAACAATGGCTCGAATGGCTCTGCGACGGCTTCGCCGAGCGGCGGCACTGCGCCTTTCACCTTCGCCTGGTCGAACGGCGCAACGACGGCAACGACCAGCAACTTAGCAGCAGGCACTTTCACCGTGACCGTCAGCGATGAAAACGGTTGCCAAATCACCGGCAATGTCACTCTCACCGAGCCGCCAGCGTTGACGTCCAGCGTTGCGCAGCAAAGCAACGTCCTTTGCAACGGCGACTCGACCGGCACGGCGACCATTGCTGCGGCTGGCGGCACGGCGGGCTACAATTTTGCCTGGTCAAACAGCGCTTCGGGCGCAACGCAAAATAACCTCCCGGCAGGCGCTTACACCATCACGACCACCGATGCAAACGGCTGCACAACAACGATTTCGGTGAATATCACGCAGCCCGCCGCCCTCGCCGGAATCCTGACTTCCGCCAACGAAACCTCGGTCGGCGCAAACAACGGAACGGCTTCGGTCGCCACTTCCGGCGGCGTGGCGCCATATAGTTATATGTGGAGCAACGGCGCTTCGACTTCCAATATCACTAACCTTTCGCCGGGGCAATATTGCGTCAGCGTCACCGACGCAAATGGCTGCGTTTTCACTGGCTGCGCAACGGTGCAGGCATTCAACTGCGGGCCCATTTCCGCCACCGTTGGCGGGGAAAATATCACCTGTTTTGGCGCAGCCGACGGACAGGCAACGGTCGTGACGAATGGCTTCACCAACCCGGTTTACCTATGGTCGAACAGCAGCACCGGCGCAACCATCGGCAGCCTGTTGGCGGGAACGTACAGCGTGACGGTGAGCGACGATTTCAATTGCACCGCTTCTGCAAGCATTGAAATCACGCAACCGGCGGCGCTTGCCGTGCAATTGCTGGAAGTGCAGCACCTCGAATGCCCCGGTCAAACCAACGGCTTGGTTCGGGTAAACGGCACAGGCGGCACGCCCGGCTACGCTTTTATCTGGTCGAATGGCGCAACCGAACCGAGCATTTTCAACCTCGGCGCAGGAAATTACGAGGTGACTTTGAGCGATGCCAACGATTGCACCACCACGTTCAGCCAATCGGTGGAAGTGCTGCCCGACACGGAGCCGCCGGTGGCAATGGCAAAAAACCTTGAAATTATCCTCGACGGAAACGGCTCGGCGAGCATCACGCCAGGCATGGTAGATGCAGGCAGCAGCGACAATTGCGGCTTGGACACGATTGGCATTGACCAATCCCATTTTGATTGCGAAGACGTTGGAGTCAACCCGGTCGTGCTTGGCGTCGTGGATGCCGCCGGAAATTTTGCCTCCGACACCGCCTTCGTCACCGTCCTCGACAACACGCCGCCAACGATAGAATGCCCGTCGAACATCACCGTCACCGGCGATTGCAACTCGACCGTGACTTATGACACGCCGCAAGGCAGCGACAATTGTGGCGACGTCAACGTGTTCCTGTTCACCGGTTTGCCGAGCGGCAGCGTCTTCCCGAATGGCACGACCGAAATCACCTGGGCAGCCGACGACGGCAACGGCAACACGATTTTTTGCACTTTCAACATCACCGTGCAAAGCACTTTTGCCGCCACCGCCACTTTCACGCCGCCCACTTGCGCCGAATTTAAAGATGCCACCGCCACCGTCACCGCCACCGGCGGCATGCCGCCCTACGGCTACGAATGGGACGACCCCGCCAATCAATTGACGCAAACCGCCACCGGTCTTGCCGCAGGCGAATACCATGCGACCGTCACCGATGCGCTCGGCTGCGTCACCGCCGCCACCGTCGTCATCACCGAACCGGAAGCATTGAGCATCGCCGTCGAACAGGTGACCCCGGAAACGAACAACGCCATGAACGGCGCAATCTCCGTCGCCTCCGGCGGCGGCACGGGCAGCCACCTCTACGAATGGTCGCTGAACGGCTCGTTCTTCTCCAATTTGGAAGATTTGACGGGCTTGGACGCAGGCATGTACGTCCTCCAGGTGACCGACGCAGTTGGCTGCACGGTGCTCGATACCGTCATCGTGGAAAGCCTCCTCGATGCAATTGACCTGGACTTGGAGAGCCGCCTGAGTTTGCAGCCGAACCCGACTGGCGGGAAGTTTTTCGTCCAACTCGACCTGACGCAAGCTGCCGAAATCAGCATCGCCATCCTGGACATGACCGGCAGACCCGTTCAGCCGGAATGGAAAGGTTCGGTGCAGCGCCAATCGCTGGCATTCGACTTATCGAACCAGCCGCCGGGGATTTATTTGCTGCGTTTGGTGGCGAATGAGAAAGTAGCGATGAGAAAGGTTGTCTTGAAATAACTAATGCAACGGGTTCTAAATTTTCAGACAGTTCCTTCGAGCGGCGGGGTTTTGAGACCCCGCATCCCGAGTGCTCGGGATGCGGGGT
>CAZHLB010000121.1:0-12518 GCA_964533005.1 uncultured Saprospiraceae bacterium | reverse complement strand
GGTGTCGCTGGCATTGGTTTCACCTGAATTAATAATGGCAAATTCAGGATGATATGGATAATCATTGCGCAGGGTCGCAGTGCCCGTCCAATCCAAATATGCGGCAATTGGATAGGCAATATTTGACGCACTTCGAGCAATGGAAAATGCAGCCCAATCCGTTCCTTCGAGGGCGCAGGAATCAGTTGAAGAAATGGATAATTCGGTAGCCGGATAGCTGGTTAAAAAGCTGTCAATCAAGGTGATATTCGAGGTAGAGCCATTGTAATCGGTATATCCGCCAGCCGGATTTATGATGGTTATATCGCCCGATAAATCGCTCAAAACGCCGCCATATCTCGACACCCAGGAACGGTCGAGCGTGTCTTCGATGAGGACATGATTAAAATATACGCCGCCGTGATAAATGCCGGGGTTACCATAAATAACCGGCTCGAAAAATAGCGGCGCATTGGAATAGGCAACCGGATTTGTTCCGCAATATTTAATGATGGTATTTTCCAGCGTGAGCGGTAGTTTGTCAGCCAATTTCACGACGTGGACGCCGATTTTCGGGTTGTTTTCAATCAGGCAATTTTTCAGTTTCACGTAGCCGTCGCAGGGGATGGTGTCGAAATAATAATCGTCGTTTAAATCAAAACCACCCTTCTTGTTATTGGACATCCGGCAGCGATTTACGTCCACGCTGACCAGCGTATCGTTGAAATAAGTGAGCGCCAATTTCAGCCCATAGCCGTTGTTGTTTTCAAAATGCGTGTCCGAAATGCAGATATTCCGAATGGTTTGCGTCGTCAAAAATGGCTCGATATCAATGCCCGCTTCGGGCGCATGACCGACGGTGTTGCGAATATGGCAATGCGATATATTGACGTTTTGGGCGGAAATAATGCTGATGCCTTGCCGGTAATTGTCGTCAATTAAGCAGTCGTAAACGGAAATATAGCTCGAATAACTGACCGTGCTGTTGCTGCCGATTAATATGCCATCGCCGCCGCTGTCCCTGATTTCCAGCCCGGCAACGGATATGTTTGTCGAGCCGACAATATGCAGGCAATGCCTGAATTGGCTGTCATTCGAGGCGACATAATCAGCCTTTCGCATTTTCAATATTGCGCCATATCCGATGAGGCTGATATTGCTGCGGCTGCTGATGGTGATGAGCCGGGAAAGCGTTCCATATCCTGGCAAAGCTTCGAGCGTCACGCCATTTTCAAATATCAAAACGAGGTTGTTTCGGGTGATAAATAGTGGATTGGTGAACCAGGTTTGCCCGGTGGAATCCACGACGACGGTGTCGTAAGAGGAATTGATGGCAGCGTCCAAAAAGGTCGTGCTGTTAGCAGGGTCGAAGCCAAAATCAATGGAGACAACGGTTTTGGAAGCGAGGGCGAGGTTTGTCGCCAGCAAGAAGGCGAGGGTGGCGCAGTGTAAAATTTTCATATTCGGATGGATTCGAGTGCTCACTTATCGAGTGCCTTCGAGGTTAATTCCAACCTTTCCGAAAGGTTATTTTTTCTTCAAAACGAGTTTCCGGGTCATGGTTGCCCGGCTATTTTGACTACAGGTCACGTAATAAATGCCAGGCATCAGCAAAGATAAATCCCTTGCATATTCCATTTCAAAATTATCCGATAATACCACTCGCCCGGCAGCATCGCATATTCTCACCAAACAACGAGCAGCATTGGCATGGCTGGCAATTTGCAATTGCCGGGACGAATAAACAATATCAAATTCATCCGGCAATATTGGGGTTTTTAAAGCAGGCTGGTTCGATTGCACTTCGTAAGCTCCAATATCATAAGCTGCATGAACCGGGCGGGGCAATTCGTCGAGGTCAAAATCCAAACCAAACATGGCAACGTCGCTTCCACTGTCAACAAGCGGAGATGCCGCCTGCGGTCTGAAGTTTTCCAGGTCTTCAAATTGGGCATCTTCCAAATTAGCGGCGGTAAAATTAGCGGCAGTATTTGCGGTAGCTCCCTGGAGATAATAAATATACCTGCCCGTTCCCGTCCCGACAATCGCATTGTTCTTGACAGTATTGACGTTGGTTTCATTGTAAAAACGCATGCCGTCAGTGCCTGCATTGACAATGGTATTGTTGATAAATACAAATTCGGAGCCTGGCATGGTGCCCGGGAAGTCATTTACAAAAAAACCATAACCGCCGGAATTAACTATCAGGTTGTTGAAGAAATGGTTGCCGCCCAGGTGACCGAGCACAATAATACCGGTGCCGCCCGCATCTCTGACCACATTATTGTAACAATTGCCGCCTGCGCCGCCGCTGCATTGAATGCCGCTATTTTGGCTGGTAGCAAAGGGGCTGACGCCTGTATTGGCGACGATATTGGAATATACTTCCGCATCCGGCGCACATCCATATTGCAACCCGTCTGCGCCGGTATTTTCAATGATATTGTGGTGGATTTCCAACCCGAATATTTCATGCGGATATACGGTGATAACCTGTCCGCTGCAATTAACCTGCATTCCATAATTCCAAAATGAATTGCCAACATATAAACCTTCAGCGCCCGTGTCGTGAATATAATTGTGGTGAACATTGATGTCAAACATGGTGAAATTTTCTTGCCAGGTGGCAGGATTGCAGCCGGGGTCGGTTTTTATCATTATGCCTGCAAAGCCTGTATTTTTTACTTCAATATGGTCAATTTCAAAGTCAGAACTGAACCTCGTCACCACGACGCCGCTGGCTCCGGGAGGTGTGCCGTCAATGGAAATGCCATATTCCAAAGTATCATCGCCGGAGCCGGTCACATGGAAATAACGACAATTTTCAAACACCAACCCGGCGGAATAACCTGAATTGGAGAGGGTCACTTTTCCCCCACAATTAATGACTTTAATCGGTGCGCCGACAGCTCCCTGGAAATTGAAAAACCGCATATTATCGTAATGCCCGGCTTTGATGCAAATGGTTTGCCCCGGCTGGACATCGAGAAAATATAGACCCGTACCCTGCGATTTTGGCTTGTAAATGCCGGGCTTATCAATCAAATGGTCGCATTGACAATCAAGTGGAGCAGGCTGTGCAGCGCAAATAAATGCAGGCAAAAAGGCGAAGATGGATAGGCTGGTTCGTAGTAGTGTATTCATATTTGTAGCACGTTTTTGTTCTTGTACTGCAAACGTATGCTTGTTTTCCCGGCTGTTTTTTCCGCCACTGGAAAAACTGTGACGATGGGCAATATTTGTTTAATAGACTTGTAGGCAGTTAAATCATTGATTTTCAATGCTTGCACTTTCAAACATCTATCATCTTGTAACCCCCGATTTCAATCGGGGGGCAGGCTCAAACCCAAGAACCACATCTATCATCTTTACAAAACATCCGCATCACGTCCCAGATGTGGATGTTTTGTAAAGATGATAGATGTGGGAGGAGTTGTCCGGCAGCCCCCCGATTGAAATCGGGGGTTACAAGATGATAGATGTTTGAAAGTACAAGCATTGAAAATCAAGGAGTTATTCACATACAAGTCTAATGAAAAAACAGCCCTATTTCGATTGAGTGAATACGGGCGTTTCATTTAGAAATCTTGGCGATATGCTCGAAATAAATTTTCGTGCTCAGTTGTATTTTATCGGGAAACCCTAAACCGTCTCATTTCTCCTTCCCATGGCAATGCTTGTATTTCCGCCCGCTGCCGCAGGGGCAAGGCTCGTTGCGACCGACTTTCGGCACTTTTGACGCTGCTTCGGCGGACAGGCTGGCGGGCGCAGATTTCGGCGATGCGGGAAATTTATCCTCCCATTTTTTACCCGAAGGTTCAGCCATTTCCTTGTTTTTTTCTTCCGGACGGTAACTCCCCCAAGTATCATTGATGTGTCGAAGATGGTCGAAGCTATTTTCGAAAATAGCATGCACGTCATGACCATCCGGCGGCAAGAGAATTTCTTTTGTGAAGGCTTCGTAATCGCCAGCGTACATCAAATCCATGAGGTCTTCCTCAAAAAACCGCTTGGCGAGCGGCAGCAATTCCGTTGCCCGGAAGTCCAGCAAATCAGTGAGCATGGGCGAGATGGTCTCGATGTCAATCAGGTGTTTATCGTCCAGGTGCTCGAGAAAATAAGTCAGCACGTCTTTGTACCAATCGAGCACTTCCTGCCTGCGCTCCGGCTGATGCAGCGGTATCTGGCTGACCGCTTGCGAGATAATAGCTTTGCTATGCCAGTGAATGTCAGGTTCGAGCATGAAAGCCTCGAGCACGTCCAACTGCTTGTTTCCTAAGCGATAAACGAGATGCCAAAGCGTCTCGAAGATATGGTCGGCAAACCAATATTCCAGCAATTCCTCACCCTGGCGGAGCAGGTCTAAAAGCAGCGGCAGTTTTTCGGTGGCATTCAATTCGGCTAACAGGAAAAGGGCGAGCAGTTGGAAATTCAATTCTTCCTCGTTCCAGTCCATTTCCGAAAAATATTCGTAGCGGCGCACGCAGTCCCAGACTACCGTTTCGAGGTCTTGCAACAAAGTTTCACGGTGCAGGGCGAGGATTTGCCGCAAAATGGCGTGGTCAATATCCAAAGCGTGATGATAAAGCGCCTCGATTTCCGGGTGATGAAAAATGGGTTTTTCATCGGTTTGGATGGAGGCATCGTAGCTCCTGCCGATTTCCTCGTCGCCGAGCCTTTCATCTTTTTCTTTTTGGCGCCCTTTAAAATTTTCCACCCGCTTTGCCAGGATGCGCAATCTCCAATTATTCATTGCTTCGTCTTCCTCGCCGAGCATTTCACCGGCTTCTTCGAGGCGTTGCTCGGCGGCTTCCAATTGCCCGGTTTCAATCAGGTAGCGGCAAACCACATTCAAAAAAGCCCTGAACTCGCTGACGTGAAATACCCGGCGACCGGGCACAAGCTGTTTCAAATCCAAGTCCGCTCCGAGAATGTCCAGCGCCTCCTCGAATTCTTTTTTCTCGACATGCTCCAACGCCAGGTTGATTTTGCCAAAGGTGTAATCGGGATGCTCCTGTACGACCCGCCGGTTGATTTCGTAAGCCTTATTTAGTTTGCCTGCCAACTGGTAGCAGAGCATCAGGTAGTTTTTGAAAGCAGGCACTTTGGGATATTTGGCAATCAGCTTTTGCAAATGCGGAATGAGGTGCGGCTTTTTTTTCCGCACTTGTTGGTAGGTCTTGGAAAGCAGGTCTTGCAATTCACCGGAATAGTGAAAGTTGTGGTCGGCTTCGTCGGGGTCGTCGGTAATCTCGAAGTCGAAAAAGCGGTCGTGGTTGGTGGCTATCATTTTCATTTTTTGATGAGAGACAGACCTGTCAGCACTTCAAGTGCTGACAGGTCTGCGTTGCGCCAAAAGTAAAAAAGGAGGGCAAATTGGTCGCTGCGAGGCGGGATGTGTTGGCATCTCGTTTTTGCGATTGGAGGTCGTTTGTCACCAAATTCTGAAGGTGGATACGGAGTTTGCTGTTGGGTGAGAGCGGTTTAGACGTCGCTGTTTTCCTTCCATTGCCTGGCAAAATACTCCTGCAAAATGCGGTGGCGGAAGCGCCAGGTGGCGCCGTCTGTTTTGAGAAGGTGGCGGGTGGGCATGTTATTTTTTCTGAAACGAAGCATCCGTTGAAGCCGATTTCATTCGGCTTCTTTGAATTGCTAAATTCATGTACGTTTGAGCATAAATCAAAACACTGCTAAAATCAATTCAAAATGGGAATCCTAATTGAAAAAGTCAGAGTAGAAAACTTCCGCTCCCTCAAAAAAATTGAAGTGGACTTGGCGCCTGTCACTTTGTTAGTGGGAGCAAATAATTCCGGGAAGACCTCCTTTCTTAGAGCACTGAACTTGGCTTTGGGTGTTGAGAAGCGTGGGGTCAACAGAGATGATTTGTTTATTGACAAAACAGGAAAATTGCTTTCGGAAATTTCAACTGGCATGAAGGATAAAATCGTGGTAGATGTAAAAATCATCCCCGTAAATGAGCAAGGCGAAAGGACAGTTGAATTTGATGAAGGCTGGCTTGCAGAGTTTGGCAAAGCAATACACTTTGAAGGCGAAAAACCCTTCTTCGCATACAGATTTCAGTATTTTTTCGAGAAAGGAAAAGACGAGGCAAAACCGGGTTGGTTCATTATCAACAATTGGGCAAGCCCTGCAATCAATGAAGAAACAGATGGACTGAACACGGCATCATTGAAAAATGTCAGACTTTATTTCATAGATGCCCAGAGAGACATTCAGGACGATTTACGAAACCGGACGTCTTGGTTCGGCAAACTGGCTACTCAAATTGAATACGACCCGGAACCACTGAAAAAATTGGAGGCTGATTTAGCCAGCTTGAATGAAGATGCAGTTGAAAAGGCTATTGTTTTGAAGCATTTGAAAGACTTGCTAAAAGAACTGAATGCTCCTCTGCAAGCAGGTGGAAGTGGGGTTGAAATCACGCCTTTGCCCAAGAAAATCAGGGATTTGCATAAAAGCATGAAAATCCATTTTCAAGACGGAGACTCGGAAGTTTTCGGTCTGGAATATCATGGCATGGGCACTCGCAGTTGGGCATCTATGCTGACCTTCAAAGCCTTTGTAGGTTGGGAAGAAAGGCGGCTGGCAACTTTCCATCCTTTGCTGGCGCTTGAAGAACCTGAAGCACATCTGCACCCCAATGCGCAGCGGCATCTTTACCGCCAACTATCAAGCACATCGGGGCAAAAAATAATAAGTACTCATTCTCCTTATATTGCAGCACAAGCAGCTTTGGAAGAAATCAGGTATTTTTGTAAAAATGAGGATGAGACAAGGGTGGCAAAATTGGATTTAAGCGGCTTGTCAAAGGACGATACGCGGAAAATCAAGCGTGAGGTGATGCACTCAAAGGGAGAATTGCTTTTCTCAAAGGCGATAGTCTTGTCAGAAGGTGAGACGGAAGAACAGGCATTGCCTTTTTTTGCTGCCAAATATTGGGGCCAAGAACCTTTCGAGTTGGGAATCAATTTTGTTGGATGTGGAGGAAGCAACTACGAGGCATTTATCAAGGTTTTCAAATCACTTGGCATGAATTGGTTTGTGTTCAGTGATTATGACAACAACGATATTCAGATAAATGTGAATAAAGCGTTTGTCAATAATGGCTTTCCAAATGCAACGACAGCACCCCAAGCCATACTTTTGGGTGAGAGCTTTGAAAGTTATTTGATTTCACAAAACTATCAGAGCGAATTAAAAGCAGCAATTGTTGAACATCATACACCATTATTTCACAATAATCAACACAAAACTGCAAAAACAACGGAAATAATTGGCTGGTCTGACGCAGAGGTTAAAAATTATATAGACGCATGGAAAACCAAACTTAGCCCACTATACTCCGAAGAAATCGCCAAACTCCCCGAACCACGATGCATTCCTCAAAAAATCAGAGACTTATTCAATGCCATAAACATAAAAATCAAAAGTAATAACCCAGTTCAAAATGCTAACAATAACGCAGTCAATACAACTCAGCCCTGAACAGGAAGCTATCGTTTACCACAATGAAGGAGAAGGCGCTCTGTTAGTAGTTGCGGCAGCAGGTAGTGGCAAAACTCGCATCCTGACGGAACGGGCTCGCTATCTTTTGACTGAAAAACCGGGCAGGTTTTCCCTGCTTTGCCTGACTTTCACAAATAAAGCCGCCGAGGAAATGGAAGAACGGCTCTTGGATGTTCCCGGCATTCGAGAGCGTACATTTATTGGCACTTTACATGCGTTTGCATTGGAAATTTTAAAAAGCCGCCGCCATGAACTTGGTTACGACAACATGCCTCACATTATAGAGCGGGAAAACGACCGTAAAAAAATCATCGAACAAGTTTTTTTGGAAAACCCAATCCTCAAAAAATATTATGACGGTAAGGAGCAAAAGGATAAGCAAACCATGCTTGACAAATATCTCGGCATTATCAGTGAGGCAAAAAGATACCTGGCTGTAATTGATGAAAATACCCCTGGCTTCCGAGATTGGACGGTCGAAAGACTTACGCTCTATACTTCTTACAACAGGCTACTCAAGGAACAAAACTTGGTGGATTTTGACGACCTACTTCTTCTTGCATGGCGCATTCTAAATGAAAATCCGGCGATTGCAAACTTATACAGGCGGCTATATAAATTCATCTTGATTGATGAAGCACAAGATTTAAACTATGCTCAATATCATCTCGTAAAAACCCTTTGTGGCGAAGCGCATAGCAACATTTTTATGGTCGGCGACCCTCGCCAAAGCATACATGGTTATGCTGGGGCAGACAAAAAATTCATGCTCGAAGAATTTGTCAAAGATTTTGGAGCAGAAAAACTCGAAATTCAACAAAACTATCGCTCCTCGCAGGCAGTTATTGACTTCGCAACACGTTTGACGTTAAACGGTGTAAACAAAGATGCTTATTATCAAGGCATTGCCAAGGTGCATTCATTTCCCGACGAACATGCGGAGGCAGAATGGATTATTTCAAAAATCAAGGAATTGGTTGATTTAGAAGAACATGAAGAAATTGAGGGAGAAATCACTTTGGAAAAAATGGCAATCTTGGCAAGGAATAGGTACGTTTTTCTTCCCCTTCTTCAAAAAATGGAACAGGACGAGTTTTTCAATCACCAGTATTTTGTAAAGAAAAGCACGGATGCTCTCGAAATGGAAACCCGGCTAATGAAGTTATTCGATTTAGGCTCTCGGATTTTATGTAACCCCTCCAACCAAGTTCATTTTCATCAAATGCTTCTCCTGCTGAAAATCGAAAATTATGAGAGCAAAGCAGCAAAAAGCGGCTTGGAAAGACTTTCAAATTTAATTGACGCCCTGCCACAAGACCTGACTTTAAAAACCGAATTTACCACTACTCTTGCCTCTTGGAATAAAATTGACCCACAACATCCTAAAATGAATGATGCTCTCGATATTTTGAGAGAATATCTAAATGTTCAAGCTTTGCCTGACGAAGAAAAGACTTTATTACATCACGACTTGGAGGATTATCAGGATACTTGGAAAAAGTTTCTTCAGGCTTCTTCCGGAAATAATTCACTTACCGCTTTCCGGCAGTTTGCAGCCATGGGTCTCAATATCCAACGACCAAATCAGAAGGGCTTAACATTGGCAACCGTTCACATGATGAAAGGACTTGAATTCGATATCGTATTCGTCATGGGCATGAACGAGGGTACCTTTCCAGATTATAGGGCGAAAGACGATAAAGGTATGGAGGAGGAAAAAAACAATGCTTATGTCGCTTTTACGAGAGCCAGACGATGGCTCTACGTCACCTATCCACTTCAAAAAAACACACTCAATGGCTATGTCAGAAAACAAATCAAGTCAAGGTTCTTATAGTTAGTGCTTGTTCTTTGGAGCATTGTATAAAAGCATGAGCACCAAGAGCATTAAGACGCCTTTTTACAGAAGTAAAATAAAGGAACCTGGGCGGCTTGCTCCGAACAAGAAGTTCCGATTTACCCTCATAATGTGTATTTCTCGCCTCATTTCCTTTCCCGCAGTGAGAATAGCAAGCAGCGGCAATTTCCAGCCAACTTGTCGCTATATTTCCAAACTTTCCCGCCATTCTGTCATCAAATCCTGAAAACTCCCCGCCACTTTTTCCTCCCAACTCACCCGGCACGAGCCTTGAACCGCCCTTTTCGCCAGTCGTTTTTGAACTAGGATAACCGGGATAGCGCAGGATTTTAAAGATTGGGGCGCTCCGCTATCATCCCAAAAATCCTTCGCTATCCCGGTTATCCTAGTTCTAAATTGCCATCATGAACTTAAACAACCTAACCATCAAATCTCAGGAAGCCATCCAGCGGGCGCAGCAGCTTGCGATGGAGCATGGCAACCAGCAAATCGAGCCGGGGCACTTGCTCGCCGCCATTTTCGACGTGGACGAAAGCGTTACGCCATTCATTTTCAAAAAGTTAGGCGTCAATTTCGACGTGCTGAAAAAGGCAGCGGACAGCGTCGTTGCCAGCTATCCCAAACTGACCGGCGACGGCGGCTCCGGGCAATATTTTTCGAGGGAAAGCAATGAAGTCATCCAGCGAGCCAATGCTGCACTCAAAGAATTTGGCGACGAATACGTGGCGCTCGAGCATTTGCTGCTTGGCATGTTAGCCGTCAAATCCAGCGTCTCGCAGATGCTGAAAGACAGCGGCGTGAGTGAAAAAACCTTGCGCAGCGCCATCCAGGATTTGCGCAAAGGCAGCAAAGTCACCACTGCCAGCGCCGAGGAAACCTACCAGGCGCTTTCCAAATATGCCGTCAACCTCAACGAGCGTGCCCGCAACGGCAAGCTCGACCCGGTGATTGGGCGGGAGGAAGAAATCCGCCGGGTGCTGCACATCCTCGCACGGCGCACCAAAAACAACCCGATTTTAATTGGCGAACCCGGCGTCGGGAAGACCGCCATCGCCGAAGGTTTGGCGCACCGCATCGTCGGCGGCGACGTGCCGGAAGACTTGCGGGACAAGGAAATCTATGCCCTTGACATGGGCGCTTTGATTGCCGGGGCGAAATACCAGGGCGAATTCGAGGAGCGCCTGAAGTCGGTCGTGAAGGAGGTGACGGGTGCGGAGGGGCGCATTTTTCTGTTCATTGACGAAATCCACACGCTCATCGGCGCAGGCAAATCGCAGGGGGCGATGGACGCCGCCAACATCCTGAAACCTGCCCTCGCACGAGGCGAATTGCGAGCCATCGGCGCAACGACCTTGAGCGAATACCAGAAATATTTCGAGACGGACAAGGCATTGGAGCGCCGTTTTCAAATGGTGATGGTCGGCGAGCCGAACGAGGAGGACGCCATTTCCATTTTGCGTGGCTTGAAAGAGCGGTACGAAACGTATCACCGCATCACCATTCGGGACGAAGCTATCATCGCCGCCGTGCAACTTTCCACCCGCTACATCACCGAGCGACACCTGCCCGACAAGGCGATTGACTTGATTGACGAAGCCGCCGCCCGCCTGCGTTTGGAAATGAATTCGATGCCCGAAGAATTGGACGAAGTGGAGCGCAAAATCCGCCAGCTTGAAATCGAGCGGGAAGCCATGAAGCGGGAAAACGACGATTCGAAAATCGCCCGCATCAACCAGGAATTGGCGAACCTCGAAGAGCGCCGCAACTCGCTGAAAGCCAAGTGGGAAAGCGAGCGGGAGGTCGTCAACGGCATCCAGCAGGCGAAGGAAGACATTGAAAATTTGAAGCTCGAAGCCAACCGCCTGGAACGGGAGGGCAATTTCAGCGTCGTCGCCGAAATCCGCTACGGCAAAATTCCTGCGACGCAAAAGCGCCTGGAAGAATTCAACGAGCGCCTGCAAGCCATGCAATCGAGCGGCAAACTGCTCGTCAAAGAAGAAGTGGATTCGGAAGACATCGCCGAAATCGTCAGCCGCTGGACGGGCATCCCCGTCACCCGGATGTTGCAAAGCGAAAAGGAAAAACTGCTCCACCTCGAAGAAGAATTGCACAAGCGGGTCGTCGGGCAGGAGGAAGCGGTCGAAGCCGTCAGCGATGCCATCCGCCGCAGCCGCACCGGGTTGAGCAACGAGCGGCGACCGATTGGCTCGTTCCTGTTCCTCGGCACGACCGGCGTCGGCAAGACCGAATTGGCAAAAGCCCTCGCCGAGTACCTGTTCAACGACGAAAATTTGCTGACCCGGATTGACATGAGCGAGTACCAGGAACGGCACTCGGTGAGCCGTTTGGTGGGTGCGCCTCCCGGCTATGTCGGCTACGACGAAGGCGGTCAACTGACCGAAGCCGTGCGCCGCAAACCTTACTCGGTGGTGCTTTTGGATGAAATCGAAAAGGCGCACCCGGATGTGTTCAACATCCTCCTGCAAGTTCTCGAAGACGGTAGGCTGACCGACAACAAAGGCAGGGTGGCGAATTTTAAAAACACGGTCGTCATCATGACCTCGAACATGGGCAGCGACTTGATTCGGGACGAGTTTGAAAAAATCACCCGAACCAACCGGGACGAGGTGGTCGAGAAAACCCGGAACATGGTTTTCGACCTGCTCAAACAAACCGTGCGACCGGAATTTCTGAACCGAATAGACGAAGTCATCATGTTCGAGCCGCTGACGGCGAGGGAAGTGCGAGCCATCGTGGACTTGCAACTGCGCCAGGTGAAGGAGCTTTTGGCGAAACAAGACATCGAACTCATCCTCACCCCGCAAGCCGCCGAGTACATTGCCGACGAAGGTTTCAACCCTGAATTTGGCGCTCGCCCGGTGAAGCGGGTGATTCAAAAACGGGTGCTGAACGAGCTGTCGAAGCAAATGCTGCTGGGCAAGGTGAAGCCGAAGGAGAAGGTGGTGATGGATGCTTTTGATGGGGGGATTGTTTTTCGGGCGCCGATACGGGAGGAGGCGAAGGTGATGGCGTAGCTTGGGGCACGATTTTAAACCCCACCGTTTGGTGGGGATTTGGGCAAAAGCTGACAGGTGGGAAATGCTTGATTTAGTTTGTAAAAAATTAAATTTTTTTAAAAAGAAATAAAGCCATT